>DAHVAU010000023.1 GCA_027314465.1 Microcaldota archaeon | reverse complement strand
ATGAGCGTGATGAACATAAATGGAGAGGACTACGGCACCGCAACGAGCATGCAGGGGCTTGCAGGAAACCTCTCGCAGGTAAGCAGCGGGATAAGCGGCTATCTCGTAGAACTGGCGCTGCCTGCGCCGCTGGTTGTAGGGGCGGTGCTGCAGGTATTAAACGGAGCGCTCTACGGCAAGCTGTTTCGCAAGGACGGAACTGTCAATAGCCGTGCGCACAAAGAGGCGCGTTCGTAAGCGTGCCTTGCTACCTGTTAGCCGTATCCCTTCCCCTGCGCTCTGACTCTTCCTCCTCTATCTTCTTCTCCTCGTGCGCTATGTCCCTCTCCTTCTGCCTTATGTACTTTACCTTCTTCTCTATCCTCTCCTCCTCCCGGGTTATGAAGAAGATGGTGAGCAGCACGGAACTGAGGGCTATTAGGCTTGCCACCATGGCTATGTGTATGGACTCTGCGCCTGTTGTAAGCAGCGACGTAAGCCCGAGCAGAACTGCCGTGAGGGCAAGGAAGGCCATCCCGTATTCACGAATCTTTGTCATCTATACACCAATTGAACGATCATGATATTATCTGTGATACCTAAGCAGCGCCGTAACGGTAACGCTGGAGCTTATTGCGGTTATTATGGCCACTACCGCAGGCAGCGCAGGCGCCTGCTGCGGCCCTCCAACAGTGTAGTTGTACGAGATTGCTGCAGGGGCGTAATGCGCGTTGCCTGCAGTCTTGAGCGCGAACACGTAGTTGCCTGGGACTAACAGGGTGCTGTTTATGCTCGAGGTGGTAGTACCTATGTAGTTCCCGTTGAGGTACAGCGAAGCGTTCAGCACGCTGCCGTTGGTGTAGATTGTGCCTGTTATTGTGCACGGACCTGCGGCTGTTGAGTTGGAGCACTTCCCCGTGAGCTCAAGAACCGCCACATCCTTTGGCCTTAGGAACGTCTGGCTGCCAGACCGCATAGAGGACGCGTTGTCCCTGCCCACTATCGAGTATATGCCAGGCATGAGCCCGTAGCCGTTGTACACCACAGTGCCTGTGCCCTGGGCTACAACATTGCCGTTCGCTATTATCTGTATCATCTGCCCACTCTGTCCTGTTGCCGTGATGATGCCGTTTGAGCTTATGCTGAGATTCACAGGCGCGCCGGCTCCGGAGTGCGATGACTGGTTGACAGGATTGTTCTTGTTAGGCGCCTTTGCGCCTGTCTGCGAAGAGCACAGCGATACAGCCACAACATGCTGTATCGGAAGATACGATATGTTCTGGAGCTGCAGGGTATAGTTGTATCCGGATCCGGACCCCGCATCGATCGACTCGCCGTTACTTAGGGTGTATGACCTGCCGTTCACGCTGATCCCTGCGCTTGTTGGGGTTATGAAGTTCTCCACGATATTAAAGGATGTGCCGTTGAGCGTGAGCGTTTCCTGGTTGTCTTGCGTGAAGTTGAGCACGTCATAGCATGATCTCACTTGCTTGACCGTCGGCTTCTGGCCTGCGCCGCCTGGCGAGCCTGTGCCCCCAGATCCCAGCACAGGCGCAGCGGTTGTGGTTGGAGCGCTGACATGCAGCATTGCGTTGCCCGAGTAGGCGATCACGTTCGGCGCAACTCCTATGTCAGTAACCTTAACGAGATACGTGAATGCGCCTTGAGCGCTGCCAGGCACTGTAAGATTCCTTGAGTCCTGGCCTGTGATTGGCGATGGAGATAGGCCCGAATAGTTGTACCATTGGTATAGGAAGTTGCCGCTTCCCCCGTTCACATCCGCAGAATACTCCACACTGCCACCGATAGTGGATGCTATTGATTTTGGAGTGGCATTCACTGCAAGCGCCCCGTATACCATTATGGAGTTGTACGAGACTATGTATACGGATCCGCCGTACGCGTACGTCACTACTGCGTTTATTGGTATTGTGCCACTATGCTGCGGCGAATAGATGGCATTTGCAATGAAATTGATACCGAACTCTGAGAAGTTGGCGATCGCAGGCACTGTGGCTATGAGCGAGCCGCTGGCAGAATCGTAGAATGAAACATTGTATGGCGAGGCAGGGCCCTGCGTCGCTGAGGCATCTGCCCCTGGCGAACCTTCCGCACCAAGGAACGTGCCGTTTATGCGCTCTGTGAGCACCGTGTTCTGGCCTTCGTCTATTGCATTGGGGCTTGCTGTCAGGTAGGCATCGGGCCTTACGCTTACGTTAAGTACGTTTGATCCCGTTGCCTGCTCACCTGCGGAGTCTGTCACGTTAACCGAGAGGTAATCATACCCTAGGTCGGTCCCGTTTCCCTGTATTATCGCGGTGTTTGACGTGCCTGCAATATGCGCATAATTCAGGCTCCAACCTGAATAGGTGTATGGAGGCGTGCCCCCGGTAGCCTTCGCGTACACAGTCTCGTTGGCGAGCGTGTAGAGAGTGCTCTGGGGTACTATTATAGTGACATTTGAAGGATTAAGCTCGCTGTTTACGGTGATAGTGTTGTAGGCTATGGCATTTTGACCAGCGGCGTCTTCAACCTTCACGCTGAGCGAATCGCTGCCAAGAGTCGAGGCATTTGCGTAAAGGGTGAGGGTGGATGCATTCGTGCCTATGGAGTTGCCATTGATGCTCCACGAATATATGTACGGGCCTACTCCCGAGTCCGCGCGCGCAGTCAGCAGCACGTTCTGCGGCACGTCCATGACGCTACGGGATTCGATTATGAGCACATTGCCGCCTGTAAGAGGGCCGGACACGTTCACCTGCACAGGAACTGAATTGAATGCGAATTGCGATGCAGTTCCGTCGTCCGTGGCATCGGCCTGGAATACGTAGCTGCCTGGCGAGGATGGAGCGAAGTCATATGATACAGCACCGCCGCTTGCAGCGGCGCTATATGCCAGCGTGCCGTTTGCGTATAGTATGTTGACTGTGAACGGGCCAGTGCCTGCGCTGATGCGCGCGCTAAGCATATCGTTGCCTCCGGCTGCAATGGTGCCTGACGCTGCATGGAGTACCACTTTAGGAGCCGCGTTTATAATGATGCTTGACACGTTGGTGTAGTGCTGCGGAGTGGTGGAGCTGTCCGTCAGATTGAACATGAAGCTGTACAGGCCGGTCTGTGTTGCGGTGTTTGTCTGGAATGTGCATGTCTCTATGAGAGATGCGCTGTTGGCCGGAAGGTATATGCCATTGGCAGAGCCTGAAGGGCAGATTGACTGCGATGCAGTTGAATATGCAAGGCTTGAGGGCGTTTCCACAAGCCATTGGTATGAATAAGGCTGTGTGCCGCCGGTCATGAGGTCGTTGACCGCTGCAGCCTGGCCCTGGTCGAATGCCGGAGCAGAATGCTGGACTTGCTGGAGCCTGAGCACACGGTTAGGGATGTGCGAATATGGGGCATAGCCAAGGGCGGCAACCAGCGCAACTGCAACTATGCTCCAGGCTATTAAGGCCAATTTCAGGCGAGTATTGTTCATGTATTACACATCAAGATGCCTCTGCAAGGACTGCTATAACGCACAGGCTGCGTATGGCACGGTGAACGTAAAAAACCACTGTGTAGATGGGCTATTATGATATATAACACTTGCGCGTGGCACGCCAGTATGTGCTATTTTGTATATTCCTTATAGGCGCGGGAGAAGACTGCATGGAGGAAATGAGAATTATGGCACTATAGGACACTGCCTGATGCTAACTGATTTATAGATTTCATCCCAAAGATATTCGATTGGCGTGGAGATAAACATCTCTGGGGGCATAGGCGTAGACGCGCAGACAGTCATGACAGGCCGCGGATGCGTGATAGGGCAGAGCGGATCTGGAAAGTCATTTCTTGCAGGAGTCATTGCAGAGGAGCTGTGCAGGGCTGGAATGCCGTTCTGCGTGCTTGATACTGAAGGGGAGTATGGATCCCTCAAGTCAGTATCGCAGAACGTGATTATTGCAGGAGGGGATCGGGGCGATGTAGGACTTGACGTGGACTTCGCAAGGCTGTTCGAGGCCAGCATCAGGGACGATATGCCGGTGGTGCTTGACCTCTCCGACTCCGTGGACAAGAATGAGATCGCGCAGAAGGCGCTTGGCGCGCTCTACGAGGTGGAGAGCAGGGAGAAGAGACCCTACCTAGTCGTGATAGAGGAGGCAGACAAGTTCGTGCCGCAGGTTGTCAGCAGGAAGCCGAACATCATAGAGGAGATAGGGGTGAGGGGCAGGAAGAGGGGCATCGGTCTATTCATAACCACGCAGCGCCCGGCCAACATAAGCAAGAACGTGCTTGCGCAATGCTCGTACGGATTCATAGGCAAGCTCACCATAGAAAACGACCTTAATGCGCTGCGCATGCTCGTTGGGAGCAATGAGAAGCTTGCGAGCATAACCAGGCTCTCAACAGGGGAGTTCGTGCCGTTTGGCACAGGCAGCGAGGCACAGTTCAAGGTGAAGGCCAGGACTGCCAGGCACATAGGGATGACTCCCTCGGTAGGATCCTACAGGCCTGCAAGCGCCAAGGTGGCAAGCGTGCTAAGGGAGCTGAAGGGGAGTAGGCCCGCTGCGCGCCCAGCAGGCGAAAGGCCAAGAGCGTCAGCCACAGTGCATATAGAGGCGGTTGAGGCGCAGGTGACAGAGGATGATGCCAGGGCGTACGCAGGACGCCTTGCCAGAAGAAGGTTCGGGCCTTTCGGAGGCGCAGGCGAGTCGGTAGACTTAATAGAGCTGCTCTACATGCCGCTTGGAGTCTGCCGCATGAGGTTCCCTACCAGGAGAAAGAACGAGTACATGGAATACAGCTGCCTTGTGGGCAGGGGCAGGGAGCTTGTTAGGCTTGACAACGGCATACGCACAGGCGAGGAGCTCTCCGGGGTAAGCCCCAGGAAATGCCTGATGACCAGGGAGCTGGAGCCTGGCACAGATAACGTCGATGCCTCGAAGGGCAGCGTGATTGGGGGAATGGACGAGCGGGAGGCCAGGGCTTATGTGAAGGACGTCTTCCCCGGTGCATATGTCAGCGCATTTCGCACCATACATGTGCCTGTGTACAGGATAACGCTCAGGAAGGGCAACAGGGTGCGAATCCTTGGCATTGACGGGATATACGGCAAGAAGCTTGACCTGAGATGAGTACGTCGCAGCATCGCAGGAGCAAGTTTCATCTTAACAGTTTTTGGCCAAGAATTGCAAAAAATGTTATTGCTTAAATATGAGGCCCGGAATGAAGCAGTATGGTCATAGGCATGATATACTCAGGATACGAGCACGGCCACTACTTCGTCAGGCTTAACAGGGATGTTAAGATGGTGGAGATGGCTGGCGTATTTGGAAGGGGATACACGCTCTTTGGGCGCTACATGCTCCTGATAAAGAGGAGGGCGTGCTAGAGCCTGATACGCGCGTCGCCTGAACGCCTCAAACGGTATATAATCCTTTAAAGAAGATATAGGTTCATGGCGCCCTTTTCGAGACTGAGCAGGTACGGCTGGCTCTTTCATCCCGAGGTGGAGATATACAGGGAGTCCAGGAACGGGGTCACGTACACCATAAGCGAGAAGGGCCGCATGAGGTTCCTAAAGGCCAACGGCATCGTGTACTCGCAGCTAAGCCGCAGCTCGCTCTACGTGCACACCTACCACGACAAGTTCATGCCCCTGCCGCTGCTTTACAGCTCTGCCAAGGTGCTTGTCATAGGCCTGTGCGGAGGCACCATACCCTACCAGATGTCGAGGATGTACGCTGGCAGGGTGTCGATAGAGGCGGTGGATATAGACGACGGGGCCGAGGCGCTGGCGCGAAAGTTCCTGCCTGAGGGCAGGATAGACTTCAACATCATAGTGGCCCCCGGAGAGAAGTTCGTTGAGATGCACAAGAACTACTATGACATAATAATACAGGATGCATACATAGGCAGCAGTGTGCCGCAGGAGTTCCTCGACCACAGATTCATAAGCGCGGCATGCACGGCGCTAAGGCCGGATGGCGTGCTGGCGATAAACTTCATACCTGGAGGCGAGCTCACCACAGAGATGTACGTGCTTAACCTGCGCAAGTACTTCGATCACGTCTACGTGATAAGCCACAAGCACATGGGCAACCAGGTGCTCATATGCTCAAAGAGGCTTGACAAGGCGCAGATGCTGTCTATGATGGGATCGCTCAGGAGCAACGTGAACAAGAATGAACTGCTGCGCGCCTACGAGACGATGTAGCATTCACTTGCAGTGCTCTGCAAGGAATGAGAGCACCTCCTTCCACGCCTCCTCTGCAGCCTGCTTGTTGTAGTGCGGCCTTGTGTCATTGAAGAACGCGTGGTGCGCGCCTGGATAGACGTGGTGCAAGAAGCTCTTCCCATTGTCCCTCATTGACTTGTCGAACTGCGGCAGCGCGTCAGTTATCCTGTGGTCCTCTGCGCCGTAGAGGCCAAGGACAGGGCACTTTATGGCGCTTATGCTTTCCTGCGCAGGAGCCTCGCCGTAGAATATCACGCATGCTGCCAGATCCGCGCCCTTGGCCGCGAGCCTTGCCGAGAGAGTGCCTCCCATGCAAAAGCCCAGCGATGCGACGGCGCCCTTGCGCACGTATGGCTGCGAGGAGAGATAGTCGATGGCAGCTGCCAGGTCTGTCACGTTGGTGGAGTAGTCCCTGTGCATCAGCCACTTCATGGTCTTGCCCACAGCTGCCCTATCCTGCTCCGGCAGCTTGGACATCTCCTCGGCCATTACTGCCTGGTCCCTCTGCCTTGCAGGGGGTATCTTCATCATGAAGTCCATTGCCTGCGCTATCTCCTCTGCCGTTACAGGAGTGCCCGGCCTGCTGTAGAGGTCAGGGGCAAGGGCAACATAGCCGTTTTGCGCAAACCTGCGCGCCACATCCTCGATGTGCCTGTCCAGGCCGAATATCTCATGTATCACTATGACTGCAGGGAATCTGCCATCCGCATCAGGGCGTGCAAGATACGCGCTTATGTGCGCGCCTGTGCTGGCGTACTTCACGTTCTGCGCAATTATCCTATCCATCTCATCACGACCTGCAATTGGCTGATAACATTATATAATCTGCTCGCAGACAGGGCCTTCAGCCGGCCTGCGTCTTGCTGAACGCGTATGCGGCTATTGCTACCAGTATGGCTGTTGATATGGCCATTGCCACTAGATCCAGCCACAGCGGGAACGCATTGCCGCCAACCAGCGCTCCTCTGATGCCATCTACCCCATAGGTCAGCGGGTTTAGGTACGTTATGAACCGCACGTATGAGGGCAGAGCGCTGGATGGGAAGATGCTGTCGGAGAGGAAGAACAGGGGCATGGTGAAGAAGCTTGTCACGAGCTGGAATCCCTGGAAGTCGTTTATCATCGAGCCCAGGGTAAGGCCCAGGCTTATGAACGTAGCCGCTATCAGGGCCATGAACAGCAGAGCCAGAGGCGTTGCCGCAGTCAGGTTCATGTGGAAACCTGCTATAAGCGATATTGCCACCACGAGTATGCTCTGCAGTATCGCCGTAGTTGCGCCTCCTGCTATCCTACCGATCACAACCGATGTGCGGGAGTTTGGCGTCACGAGTATCTCCTTAAGGAACCCGAACTGCCTGTCCCACAGCACTGCTGATCCGGTGAATATCGACGTGAAGAGGAGCGACATGCCGACTATGCCTGGCACTATGAAGTCGAAGTAGCTTACCCCTGATGAGAGGTTTACAAGGCTCCCTAGCCCGAACCCCAGGCCAAGCAGGAAGAATACCGGCATCATGAGCATGCCTATAATCCTTGACCTGGCCCTGAGAAACCTCTTCATGTCCCTGAGCCACAGCACGTATATTGCGTTGTAGTCCATGCCCTCACCTGTTGCGCGACATCCTCATCGCCCTGAATGAGTCCTTCCAGTTGCCCTCCTCTTCCCTTATCGTCTTGCCGGTGTACTGCAGGAACACGTCCTCGAGGCTCGGCTTGTGCAGGCTAATAGCGCCTATCTCTGCGCCGTGCTTGTTGGCCATGGTGATTATCCCTGGTATCCTCTTCTCCCCCTCCATCACGTTGAGCTCGAGGAAGTCGTCGTGCCTTGAGACCGACTTGATCCACCTGGTGGCCTTGAGCGCCTTGTACAGCACCTCAAGGCCCTTCTTCACATTGACAGATATGACATCCCCTCCTAGCTTGTCCTTGAGGGCCTGGGGGGTGTCCAGCGCGACTATCCTGCCATGGTCAACGAATGCCACCCTATCGCACAGGTAATCGGCCTCCTCTATGTAGTGGGTTGTAAGTATCAGCGTGATGTTGCCGGCTGTGGCAAGCTTCTTTATATAGTCCCATATGTGCCTGCGGGTCTGCGGATCCAGCCCGACTGTGGGCTCGTCGAGGAACAGGACCCTGGGCTCGTGTATCAGGCCCCGGCCTATCTCCAGCCTGCGCTTCATTCCGCCAGAGTAGTTCCTTACCAGGGTGTCTGCCTTGTCCTCCAGCTCTACTAGCTTGAGCACCTCGGCTATCTTCCTGTCCCTTTTCTCTTTTGGTATCTTGTATAGAATGGCGTGGAACTGAAGGTTCTCAAGCCCAGTAAGGTCCTCATCGAGCGAGGGGTCCTGGAACACTATCCCTATGTTCTTTCTGACGTCGTTTTGCTCCTTTACCACATCAAATCCTGCCACGCGGGCTGAGCCGTGAGAAGGCGGGAGCAGTGTGGTGAGCATCTTTATCGTCGTTGTCTTTCCTGCCCCGTTGGGGCCCAGTAGGCCGAAGGTCTCTCCCTCCTTCACCTCGAACGAGATGCCGTCGACTGCAGTGAAGTTGCCGTACTTCTTGACAATTTTTTCTATGGCTATTATGGACATTTTCTCACTTCAGCCTCGATAGCCTTGATATCATCTTCGCAACCCTCTGCTTGTATGCGAGAAATGCCTTCCTGTCGCTTTTTGAGAGCTCCTCCAGGTATGAGATATTGCCCTCCATGTTGGTTATGACCTCATCGGAAGGGTTCGTAGGCCCGTACGCATTCCTGTATCTTGAGGTGAGCTCATAGCGCCCGTCGCTGTTCTTCTTGACCAGACTCTCCACGGCCAGCGTCTCCAGGAGAGGGTATATCGACCCGGGGGAAGGCCTCCACCACCCGTGGCTCATCTCGTTTATCTTCCCCATCATCTCTATGCCATTCATCGGCTTCTCCTGCAATATCCTGAGCACCGTAGGCCTTATCCACCCTCTTTGCCCCAGTGTGGCTCTCCACGTTTCCTGGCTCCATCCCCCCCTGAAATTATCAATCAAGGT
>DAHVAU010000039.1 GCA_027314465.1 Microcaldota archaeon | reverse complement strand
AGCGATTGCATGGGCCTCAATGACGGCAGGCTTGTCATACTGCACTTCGGTGAGCTGTGGCTCAGGGGCAGGAACCGCAGGATGTACATAAACAGGCTGAAGTCGAATATAATACTGCAGATGGCGGGAGAGGACGTCAGGCTGCGCGATGTATATGACAGGATAATTCTCGAACCTGGAAAGAATGCCAACATTGAGTCGATAGTCTCAAAGGCGTCAAAGATATTCGGCGTTAGCGCCTATGAGACTGCCTATAAGGCCAAGCCCACTCTGCGCAGCATAGTCGCGCTATCAGCACGCCTGCTAAAGGGCAGCGGCATAACAAAGCTCAAGATAAATTCGCACAGGTCGCACAAGGGGTTCAAGTTCAACTCCATTGATATAATAGCCGAAGTGGCGAAGAGGGCCGAGAAGATGGGTATAGAGCCCCACATCAGAGGTTACGACGGAGAGATATACATAAGCGTCACTAAGGAGTGCGCATACATCTTCGTGGACAGGAGGAAGGGCGCCGGCGGCCTGCCTGTTGGCACAAGCGGAAGATGCGTAGTACTTCTGTCCGGCGGCATAGACTCTCCTGTAGCTGCATGGTATGCCATGAAGCGCGGCCTTGTCCCAGTATACGTGCACGTCCATGGCTACTCGTCAAACAAGGAAGCGACCGGCTCAAAGATACCTCAGATAACGCGCCTGCTCTCTGCATACTGGCCTGGAACAGTGACGTACTACGTGCCTTCGCACTTCTTCCAGATGGCTGCGATGGGCAGCGGGAGGTATGAGTTGGTGCTCATGAAGGTGTTCATGATGAAGCTTGCAGAGCGTATAGCCGAGAAGGAAGGCGCAGGCGCAATAGTCACTGGCGAGAGCCTTGGCCAGGTGGCATCGCAGACACTCTCTAACATGTCAACTGAGCAGGACGGCATAAAGATGCCTATACTCAGGCCCCTAGTGGGCCTGGACAAGCAGGAGATAACCAACATCGCAGCGTCGATAGGCACATACCAGGAATCGCTCAAGCCTTACAAGGACGTGTGCTCCATAAACGCACGCAACCCTGCGACGATGTCCAAGGCGCACATAATAAGGCGCATGGCCGAGGAGATGAAACTGGATGTGATAGTGCAGCGCTCTTTGGATAACGCCCTGCGCGCGGACTTGCGCCAGAACCACAAGCGCCGTTGAAGAATAATGCTTGGCGCATCGGCACTCGCTATCCAAACCGCCCTACCAAAATAACACGAAATACGTATAATGTGGCAATAATCGGCATTGTTTAAATATCAGGGAATTCAATGGAAATCTGATTTGATGGGCAATAGTATGGCATATATTGCGCTCAGAGGAACAGTGCGAGCATCTGCTGCTGCGGCTTCAGTAATTGCCATGACATCAATGGGGCCTGCGCAGCCACTGCAGCTACATGCACGAATCCCGGATCTACATTCTCACAAGGTCGAGTTTGGTTCACTTAGGCGTGACATGGAACATGCCCAAAAACATGCCCAAAGCCCAGCCCTGCAGCAATCCAAGCCAGCTGATAGCACGCCATGCCCCAACAAGGAATTCGCGCAGACTACCTCACAGCTTCACGTTCTGGGCACTCCTGGGCCATCCATATCGCCTGGCACAGCGTATAGGTGCGCAGTAGAATCCGGATACTCCCCCTGGCAATCGGTAATAATCGTGGCAATAATGGATGGAGAGAGCAGACGCGAGCCCACAATATACAATCCTACTCCAGTGGAATCAAACAATGCGGTAGGCGTGCTTCAACTCCTGACAAATGTGCAGAACCCCGGCGGATACAACATGCACGGCATAACGTTCAAGCAGGCAACAAATCCTGCAATGTCCCTGCGCGTTGCGCATAGCAGCCTTGGAGGCTCCAGCCCATCATGGTGGATCCCTTGGAAGGGCGAGGTCGGTGTCGGGGTGGACAACGCATTCTGCAAGTTCATGCCAACATGGTACCATGACAGCAATCCGGCAAGTACGTTCTATTGCCCTAGTGGCGCAGGGGTAGGGGTACCATCGGCATACACTTCGTCGCCCCCTGCCGGATACGCCAAGGGTCAGCTCTGAAGGAGAAGAGGCAATGTATCTTATTTAAATACCTGCGCAATTAACGTTCTAGCATGGATCTGCTAGCAAAAGTGCTGATTCTTGCAGTCGTTTTAATAGCAGTGCTCGCCTCTGCCAGGTACCTCGTGTCGCAGAGCCCAGGCCAGGTAAGCAATGCGCAGGCTGTAGCAAGTGTAACCAACTACTTAAACACCAACTACCCCGGCGCAGTTGTGAACATAACCAGCGTAAATGCATCCCAGGTCCCTGGCAGTTGGCACATAGTTGCCGCAATAATAAACAATGCCTCTAGTGCATGCCCGGACTACTTCGTGGAATCCTTCGACTACCCGAAGTTCGGCTTCGTTCCAACTCCGCAGAACAACTACACCTCAGGATGCGTGATATACGGGGTGCAGAAGGGGCTTCCATACAATGTGACATCATATCCAGTCGCCGTGGCAAAGAGCTACGACTACAACCTCACTCAGGTAAGGATATTCATGAACAGGTACGGATATTCAAATGTGCAGGTATCTGCAACATACCACAACTCAATAACCTTAGATTACAAGAACTACTCGCACGTCTGGCTGGTCACATACTCCGATACCCATGCCCCTTACTTTGTGGACGTAGGAATAGCGCAGCTCAACGGCACCCTGCTATACGTATCAAACAGCACTGCCTAGGGCGCCAGCTTGACCACCACGACTCTTCGCATGCCGTTATTTCTCTTCACATCCCTGTAGCCTTCAGGGGCGAATCCATTAGCAACGAAGAACTTTAGGGCTTTTTTGTTGCCCTCATCAATCTCTGCACTGAATTTTAGCATCCCTATGCCGCCTGCAAGGCCCATAGCCTCCTTAAGGAGCCTGGTGCCGATCCCGTTTCCTCGGTACCCATGCCTAACTATTATGCCTATCACGCCGCTGTCGTGGGCTATCCTTGCGATCTCGCACTCCCCAATAAGCGTGCCCTTGTCATCGGCGACGATGTCCACGAGTGCTCCTGATGCAATGCCTTTCATCTTGCTGTAAAATACCCTCTCTATCTCTTCGGCTGAAGGTTCGGTGTCAAACCACATGGCCTGCGGATACTCATTGTATGCGTCTATGACAAACTCCAAGAGCCTTGCAAGGTCATCAGCTCCAAGCTCTCTTACGATCAAGCAGAACACCACTACTTAACTCTGAATAGAAACCATTTTAAGGGTTACAATGGTAGAGTATCTGTTTTCATGCCAGTCTCTAAGCAGCTAGCCAAGAAGATCCTCGAGGAGGCAGGTGCAGAGAGGATAAGCGAATCCGCAGCTCTCGAGCTCTCGGAGAAGCTGAACAACTTTGCGTACGAGCATGCGCACCGGGCAGTGAAGCTCGCAAGGCACGCGAAGAGAAAGACGGTAAAGAGGCAGGATGTGGAACTGGCTTTCTGAATTCACAGCACTGCAGCCAGCACTACTCCTCCGGCCTTCAGCAGCAGGAACGTGCCCACCGCAGGCAGTCCGAACAATACGACTGCTATAATCTCGGCAAGGCTGTACTGGAACGTTATGCTCAAGAAGTAGCCCAGAACGAACATCACAACGAATCCAAGTACGGTGTTAAGCACAAGCCCTACAAGAAGTCTCATCAGCTTCCTGCCTACAAGGGGCAGTACGAAGAACACTACTGCTACACCGACCACAAGCAGTATTGCAAGCAGCACAATGCCAAGGGTAGTGTTTCCGAAAAGCATGATAGGATTATTGCAAATGCATTTATATCACTTCTGCATATTATCCTGTGTGCGGTGTGCGGACGGCTCACGGTCCTATGTGACTGAGGAAGCTCTCCCCATGCAGAGTGCGTATGGCTTAATTGCCTGATTCGGAACAGAAACGAGACTGCTGCCCGGCATTAAAGCTATGACACTACGAGCGCCGGGGTGCAGGTGAAACGGCCGATGCGCGCACGGTGAGCATGCAAGGCCAGAAAGGCCGCTTAGTCAAATGCCGTCTAGAACAGAAGGGGGGCTACGGCACACCGCACATACTCTATTCACGGACAATTACTCTTATTGATCTTGAGGGGTTTGTGCCACCTGCTGCGCTTGCGTAGAATAAATAGCCCTGCGCACCCCCCTGCCCTAAGCCACCATTGACAACCTCCTTCATGTACGCTGCCTTTACGCTGTATGACAGCCGGCCTTGGGGCGATGCTGCTACTGCCAATGGGCCCGCCGGCATGTAGTATCCGAAATGCGCTTCATACAGGGTTATGGGCCCACTGCCCTCTGCCCTTACCGTGAATCTCTGTCCATTTCGCACTGTCATGCTGCTTGATGAGATGCCTGTGGGTCTTGATCTGTGTGCAGCATTTGCTGCTGCTCTTGGGACCGTTATAGGCGCTGCCACTATGCCTGCAATGCTTACTGCTGCGTATATCTTCCCGTACCTCATGGCTTTCTTGAGATCCGCAACGTGATCATCTCTCTTGGCATTCTTGGGCTTGTGCATCAAATCACATAGCAACTATTGCCTGCTAATCCTTATTATTACCTAGCGATTCATTTCCTGATGGCGTAAAGTGTTATCTCCTGCCTGTTGTGGGGCAGCACTTTCCATTGCACAGCCCTGAACTGCGTTCCCAGAAGCGATTCCACCTCCTCAACGTACTTGCCGACGTTTCTTCTCAGGCACTTTACTGTCATAATCAGCACTGCGCCTTCCCTAGCCTGTGCTGCGCAGCCAAGCACAGCTTTTGCGGACTCCATCCCGCCTGCGTTGATATCGTCCATGACCATGTCGGCCTTGACGCCCCCAAGCAGCGGTATTGCCTTATCTAGCCTTGACTTGATATGGAGTATTGTGCCTGGCCTGAGGTCCCCGTGCCTTATCGTGCGCACCCTTTTTACTACGATCCCTTGCATGCCTATACTGGCATAGTCAAGAAGAGCGCTGTCTATGGCTATAACAGCCGCGCCCTTCCTGGCAAGGCATAGGCTCCATCCCCCAGGCGCTGCACCAATGTCTATGACCACCCTTGGGACCTTGAGGCCGAAAGTGTCAAAAGCCTCAGCCATCTTGAACTCGGCCCTTGACACGCGCTTCTCTTTGTATATCCTGAAAGGGTCTATGAATAGTTTCCTGCCGTGCGTCTCCACACTGCCTGAATAGCACACGCCATTAAGCAGCACGACGTATGCGAGCACATCAGGGCTCTTCAGCTCGATGCAATAGCCATCTTTCTCCAGTGCCGTGCCCACGCTGACCTCTATGTCCTTTGCCGAGTAGCCCCTCTTGCAGTTTATGTCGTAGCACTCGAGTCTAAGCCTTGAGGATCTCGGTACCCCAAGCGCCTTCACCTGCCTGAGCAGCAAGCCAGCATACGCGCTTCCCTTGACGTTGCCTATCCTTGCCTTGCGAAGTATAGGAAAATGGCTGTACACGAACATTGCTCCATCAAGCCTGCGCGCCCTTGCCTCTGAGATGTCCACGACCATGGCGTTGTGCGTCTCGTCGATGACCTTGCAGCTGCTGCCCAGCTCCCCTAGCACACTCTCCCTGAAACTGTCAGCTACAAGTAGCAGGTGTTCCATGTATAGGAATAGACTAACGGCATGCTTTTAAATTTACCTCTTTATAAGTATAAATAATGCTCTTGCAGCATGCTGCTGTGTTAAAACGCGCCGCAGTGTATGGTAAGACGATACGAGGTGGCTATTTTGGAGGGTTTAGGAGCAATCAAGGAGGTACAGGAATCCGAGAGGAAGGCTAAGGAGTCAATTGAGAGCGCTAATCAGGAAAAGTCAAAGACAATAAGCGATGCCCAGGCCCTCTCGAAGAAAATCGTGGAAGACGCGCAGGCCCAGGCCGTCAAGATGAAGCAGGAGCAGGTCTCACAAGCCGCCGCAGGCGCAGAGAAAGAGAAGAAGCGGGTGCTTGCAGGCGCAGAGAAGGCTGCCTCTAAGATAAGGAAATCAAAGATAGCTGCCAATACTCTTGATCATGTAGCAAACGAGATAGTCAGAATGATAACTGGTGAATAGATTGTTCAGCCCGGAGGCAATGCAGAAGATCAGGCTGATATGCCTGAAGGAGGATAGAGCCGATGTTGTCTGCGTGCTGCACGAACTTGGTGTCATAGATCTGAGGAAGAGCCAGCTTCCTCTCAGCGACGATGCTCCTCCCTCAGATTTCTCTGAGATGAATGAAGCTCTGATAAAGGTGGAAGGCGCTCTGCGTATACTCCCAAAGAGGCAGATAAAGCGCTCAAGGAGACTCACGCAGACCCAGATAAAAGAGCAGCTTGGCAGCAATGCAGACATAGACAGGATATATGCACTCAGCAATGAGAGGCAGCAGCTGCAGGAGGACATAGGGCTTCTTAATTACGCTAAAAAAGTCGCTACCTACTTCACAGGCATCGATGTGGACTTCGGGACTCTTGACAGCGAGGTCCTCTCGTTCAGGGCCGCGATAGCAGCAGACAAGGAGCTCTCAAGGCTCAGGAAGGCGGAACGCACGCAGGCCATCAGCAAGTCAAGCGAGATAGTTGTGCGAAGGCACGTGGGGAAGAATGAGAATCTCATATTCATGGCCTACAAGAAGGGCGACGAGGCTATAGATACGGCTCTCAAGTCCATAAAGTTCACCGAGCTCGATCTGCATGCCAAGTACCTGGATGCTACTCCTGGGGATGTGACAAAGCGCGCTTCAAAGTCCGCCGATGCCGACACGAAGCGCATAGGCGAGATAGACCAGGAGCTCTCAAGAATCAGCGACTCTAACTACTCAAAACTCTCGGTGCTGCGAGAGTCGCTTGAGATAGAGGTCAAGAGGGGCGAGGCCAGCTCGGTGTTCAAGGCCACAGATAGCACGTTTGCGCTCGAGGGGTGGATACCTAAGCGCAGGCTGGACGAGCTCAGGCAGGCCATGCACAAGGCGAGCAGGAACAGGTTCGTGCTCGAGGAGCTAAAGACGCCCCATGAGGAACTCGCGCCCACTCTAGTCAAGAGGCCAAAGTTCCTCAAGCCGTTCGACTACCTGGTAGAGTTCTACTCAGTGCCAAGGAGCGATGAGATTGACCCCACCTGGATATTCATAATATCATTCCCGATATTCTACGGCATCATGGTGTCTGACGTGGGCTACGGTGTTGCATCATTCATACTCTCGTGGATAATAATGAAGAAGACTGACCCTGAGGGACTCATGCACAATGTGGCAAAGATATGGCGCATGTCTGCAATACCTGCGGTAATAGTGGGCATATTGTCTGATCAGTACTTCGGATTCTCGCTTAATCATCTGTTCGCGCCCGCATTCACAGGATTCTCATGGTTCAGCGACATAACCACAATAATAGTGCTTACCATATTCTTCGGCATCTTCCAGGTCTGTCTCGGCCTGCTGTTCGGCTTCGTCAATGAGTTGAGGCACCACCAGAAGAAGCTTGCAATAAGCAAGATAACCGGCATACTCACTCTGGTATTCGGCACGATCGCGGTGGCAGGCGGGTTCTTCCACGCCACTAGCGCATCGCTTGCGCTGGACTCGGCCGGAATTGCAGTGCTCATGCTGCTGGTCACCGCTGCGCTCAGCGGCATAGAAGCAGCCGAGATAACCAACCTCATGACGCACCCGCTCAGCTACGCAAGGCTCATGGGCTTTGGCCTTGGCAGCATAATAATAGCGCAGCTCATAGACCAGGGGTTCACCCCTCATCTGGGCAGCGGGGTCATGGGCATCGTCATATTCGTCATATATCTGGTCATATTCATGCTTCTTCACCTCCTGAACATGATACTATCCATATTCGAGGGAATAGTGCAGGGGGTAAGGCTCAACTTCGTGGAGTTCTTCTCCAAGTTCTACAAGGGCAGCGGCGTCAAGTACCAGCCCTTCGAGTACAAGGAGGTTTATACTGAAAAATAAAATGTGATAACAATGGCTTTGGACATGGGAGCTGCGATAGCGGCAATAGGAGCAGGAATAGCAATAGCAGGAGGAGCGGTAGGTACAGGAGTCGCTCAGTCAGCGATAGGCGCTGCAGGACTTGGTCTTGTGGCAGAGAAACCAAGCGAAATGGGAAGGGTGCTTCTCTTCTTGGTTCTTCCTGAGACGCTGCTCATATTCGGTTTCGTGATCGCGATCCTGATAATGCTCTGGGCTGGAATAATCTGAAGGGAGTAAGAATGTCCCTGGAAGAGATACGTAAGCGCATAGACAGCGAGGCTAAGGCCGAGGCCGTGAAGGTCAAGGATGAGGGCAGCTCAGAGGCCGACTCGATCCTGGTCGAGGCCAGGGCGCAGGCCGACTCTATCCTCAAGGCTGCAAGGGTCCAGGGCGCAAGGGAGGCGGACCGCATAAAAAAGGAGGTGCTCTCAGGCGCCCAGATAGAGGCCAATGCAATGCTACTGGGTGCAAGGGAGTCGGTGATAGACAGCTGCATGGACAAGGTCAAGCAGCAGGTCGAGTCCAAGCTGTCGGACAAGAAGATGCTGGGCCGGCTCATGGACAGCGCGTCTGCGGAGTTTGAGACCATCGCAGCGAGGAGGGACATGGTTGTAAGGGCTGAGAGGTCGCGCATTGCGGATGTGCGCAAGATGGGCTTTGTGGTGCAGGAGGGCGCAGAAGGCGAGCTGTCCATATCAAGCAGGGACGGTAGCATGGCTATTGACATAAGCCCGCACTCTCTGGCCGAGAAGTACGAGGCCGATGGCAGGAGCATGCTCCTGCGCAGGATATTCGGATCCGGCAAATAACTGAACAACACGATGGTGCAATATGACAGGAATGGTGCAATACAGCTACTCTAGCGCTAGAGTCAAGGCCATGGAGTCTGCGCTTATAGACGGCTCCACAATGCAGCACATAATCGACTCCAAGGACGTTCCTTCCATACTGTCCATACTTGTGCAGACCAGCTTCAAGGACTATCTCAGCAGATACGGCGGCATGCAGATAAAGCGCGACCTTATAGACTTCGCGCTCAGCAGGAACCTTGCAGACAGCGTCAGCAAGCTTGTCAGCATAGTCCCAACGACGCAGAGAAAGGCCATAAGGGCCATAATAGGCAAGTGGGACATGTACGATATAAGGCTGGCCATAGAGGCCAAGGATAGGGGCAAGAGCTATGATCAGATAGCCATGTACGTCGTGGACACGCCCGTATACGGGGAGCAGTCGCTAAAAGAAGCGATGAGGGAGAGCACTGTCGAGGGCATGCTCTCAAGGCTGGCCATAAACTCGCCTTATGCGCAGGTGATAAAGGACGCATCCACTGCGTATTCAAAGAACCATAACGCATTCGATGGGGTATCTGCGCTTGACATAGGCTACTACAACTCAATGAGCGGGGTCATACAGGAGATAGCAAATGCCCACTACCACTCTGCGCTTATTGTGAAGTCAGACATTGACATGAAGAATGTGGTGACGCTGATAAGGGCCAAGAGGCTGGGGCTCAGGTTCCAGCAGATAGAGGGCTATCTCATAGGCAACGGCACCATGGACAAAAGGGCGCTGGAGCAGCTCTTCACGCAGCCGCAGAACCTTGAGGAGATGGTTCTGCAGGTCAAGGCATTCGATCTGAAGGAGGCGCTGTCAGTGTACAAAGAGACAAACCAGCTGCTCTCATTCGAGATAGCGATGCACAATTCCATACTGAACCGCGCCCTGAGGATCCTTAAGCCGGCAATACTCTCATTCGGCACTATCATGGCATACATATACCTCAAGGAGCTCGAAGTGTATACGATCAGGATATCCATAAACAGCAAGATATACGGGCTTACTTCAGAGGAGGTCTCAAGGCTGATAACATGGAAAAGATGACAAACGCTTACAGGATAGCTGCGGTGGGCAACCACTCGCTTGAGCTGGGCTTCAAGCTTGCCGGAATAACCGAGTCTCATGTGGCAGAAAGCGCGCAGGATTCCGAGGCAACGATCCTGGGCCTGATGCAGCGAGAAGACATAGGGATAATAGTGCTCACAACCGGCATAGCCGCGCAGGTCAAAGACAGGAGGATAAGGGAGGCGATGCTCAGCAGCATGAAGCCCCTGTTCATAGTCGTCGCAGACATAAACGACACCGCCGTGTCAGAGGACAATCTAAGGCATCTGATAATCAGGGCTCTTGGAATAGACATAATGAAGAACAACAAGTCATGATAATATTCGATTTATGGTGAAGAAATGGGATCTATAGACAAAGTCTCAGGACCTCTTGTGGTTGCAGGAGATATGCTCGGAAGCAACATGTACGACGTGGTCAAGGTAGGCAAGGCCAAGCTCATAGGCGAGATAATACAGCTAAAAGGCTCAAACGCCATCATACAGGTATACGAGGATACTACGGGTCTTAGGCCAGGCGAGCCCGTAGAGACCACCGGCAAGCCGCTTTCTGTGGAGCTTGGCCCGGGACTGCTTACAAGCATATACGACGGAATACAAAGGCCCCTTGAGGTGCTTCAGAAGAAGAGCGGCGCGTTCATAGGCAAGGGCATGGAGGCTCCGGCGCTTGACAGGAAGAGGAAGTGGAAGTTCAACGTTGAAAAGGGCGTAAAGAAGGGACTGCGCGTCAAGCCCGGAGACATACTGGGGCATGTGCAGGAGACTGACATAATCAAGCACTATGTGATGGTCCCTCTGGGGGTAGATGGTACCATAGAGTCAATAAAGGAAGGGCACTTCACAATCGACGATGTCGTGGCCAAGGTCAAGTCAAAGGGCGCAAGCACAGACGTAAGGCTGATGCAGATACGCCCGGTGAGGAAGGCCGCGCCTGTAAAGACCAAGTTCAGATCCTCAGTTCCGCTAGTCACAGGCCAGAGAGTCATAGACACGCTCTTCCCGGTTGCAAAGGGCGGCACTGCGGCAATACCAGGGCCTTTTGGGTCAGGAAAGACAGTAACGCAGCAGCAGCTTGCAAAGTGGTCAGATGCAGACATAGTGGTATACGTAGGCTGCGGGGAGAGGGGCAACGAGATGACAGAAGTGCTTACCGAGTTCCCTGAGCTTAAGGACCCGAAATCTGGCAAGCCGCTCATGCAAAGAACTCTTCTAATAGCCAATACAAGCAACATGCCCGTAGCCGCAAGAGAGGCCAGCATCTACACAGGAATAACCATAGCAGAGTACTTCAGGGACATGGGATACGATGTCGCAATCATGGCAGACTCCACATCCAGATGGGCGGAGGCAATGAGGGAGATATCAGCAAGGCTCGAGGAGCTTCCTGGAGAGGAAGGATATCCTGCATACCTGCCAAAGCGCCTTGCCGAGTACTACGAAAGGAGCGGGGCAGTAGAGAGCCTGAATGGCAGGAAGGGTTCAATAACGATCATAGGCGCAGTGTCGCCTCCAGGAGGGGACATATCCGAGCCTGTGTCGCAGGGAACCCTCAGGGTTGTGAAGACGTTCTGGGCTCTTGACGCATCGCTTGCAAGCGCAAGGCACTTCCCTTCAATAAACTGGCTTACTAGCTACTCGCTGTACTCTGGTGCGCTGGAGCAGTGGTACAAGGATAACGTGGGGGAGGAGTTCGTGCTCGGAAGGGCGGAGGCAATGAGGCTCTTGCAGAGGGAGGCAGAGCTCAAGGACATAGTGCAGCTCGTAGGCGAGGACGCGCTTCCGGATCCTGAGAAGGTCGTGCTTGACGTGGGCAGGATGATAAGGGAAGGCTACCTGCGCCAGATAGCATTCGACGAGATAGATACGTACACGAGCCTCAAGAAGCAGAACCTGATGCTAGGGGCAATTCTGAACTACAGGAAGAGGGCCGATGAGGCAGTAAGGGCAGGCGTGCAGTTCGACAAGATAGCCTCAGTCAAGGTCAAGGCCGACATCGCAAGGCTCAAGGGCGTGAAAGAATCTGATATTGAATCTGCAATCAAGAAGGTGCGAGAGGACACTGACAGGGAGTTCGCCGCGCTATCTAAGGAGGCAGAGTGATGTGATACAATGAAATTCGAAGTAAATTATAGCACGATAGAAAGCGTCGCCGGGCCGCTTGTGGTGGTAGGAAAGGTGGGAACGGCGTCGTACAACGAGAGAGTCAGGATAAGGTTGCCTAGCGGCGAGTCCAGGCTCGGCCAGGTGCTCGAGACCACGAGCAGGCACGCCGTAGTGCAGGTCTTCGGTCCTACTGACGGGATAAACATAGACAAGACCTCTGTGAGCTTCCTTGGCGAGACGTTCACGATAGGGGTAAGCGAGGATATGCTGGGAAGGATATTTGACGGCCAGGGGAGGCCAAGGGACGTCAAGTCTGCAGTGTCGTTCAAGGAGAAGAGGGACATAAACGGAGAGCCCATAAATCCAGTATCAAGGGCGATGCCAAGCGACTTCATAGAGACCGGCATATCTACGATAGACGGGATGAACACTCTGGTAAGAGGGCAGAAGCTTCCGCTATTCTCTGGTTCAGGGCTGTCCCACAACGAGCTCACTGCGCAGATAACAAGGCAGGCCAAGGTGAAGAAGTCCAATGAGGGATTCGCAGTGGTCTTCGCAGGCATCGGCATAACGTACGATGACGCCGAGTACTTCATAACCGAGTTCAGGAAGACTGGCGCACTGAGCAGGACCGCAGCATTCATCAACCTTGCAGACGACCCCAGCATAGAGAGAATACTGACGCCAAGAATAGCGCTCACAACTGCAGAGTACCTCGCATACGAACGGGGGATGCACGTGCTGGTCATACTAAACGACATGACCAACTACGCAGAGGCCCTAAGAGAGCTGTCCAGCGCAAGGGAAGAGGTTCCTGGAAGAAGAGGCTATCCTGGCTACATGTATACTGACCTCGCAAGCATATACGAGAGGGCAGGAGTGATAAAGGGCCGCAAGGGCAGCATCACCCAGCTCAATGTGGTGACTATGCCTGGGGACGACGTGACGCATCCAATCCCTGATCTCACCGGATACATCACCGAGGGGCAGATATTCATGGCCAGGGACCTTCACAACAAGGGCATATACCCTGAAGTGAATCCGTCCAACTCGCTCTCAAGGCTCATGTCCAATGGCATAGGCGACGGGAAGACAAGGGAGGATCACAGCAATGTAAAGGACCAGCTCTTCGGCGCATATGCAAGAGCGCAGGACGCAAAGAGCCTCAGCTCTATAGTGGGCGCCGAGGCGCTTAGCGACACTGACAAGATGTTCCTCAAGTTAGGCGATGAATTCGAGAACAGGTTCATCAAGCAGGGCTTCTATGAGGACAGGACGATAGAGGACACGCTGGCAATAGGCTGGGACGTACTCTCAATACTTCCTGAATCAGAGCTCACAAGGATCAAGCCTGCATACATAGAGAAGTACTACCATGGTCACGGGAAGCCTGCTGCGCAAAAGATTGAAGAGAAGAAAGCTGAGCAGCAGGACGAGAAGCCTGGCGACAAGGATCCGTCTCACGGCTCAGGCAGGCAGCGCAAGGCAACCATAACGAGAAGGAGAAAATGATAAATCCCACAAGGATAAACCTGATAAACCCGAGAAGGGGCATAGTCAGGGCCAGGAAGGGCTACAGCATACTCAAGAAGAAGAGGGAGGTGCTGGTGCTTGAGTTCATGAAGATGATCCAGCAGTCCACCAAGGACAAGCAGTACCTCTACGAGCTCATGCACAAGGCCTACAAGACCGTTGGCATAGCCTCAACGTACGTTGGCACATTCGAGCTCGAGGAGATAGCCATGCACATGAGCGAAGCAAAGCCCATAACCATGAACGTTAAGAACATCATGGGCGTGAAGGTCCCTGAGATAGCCAAGGCCGAAGAGGCCGCGTCAGTGGATTACAGCTTTCTCTCAACAAACGTGTCAGTTGATGACATCAGGATATCGTTTGCCGGAGTGATAAGCACAATGATAGACGTTGCGCAAAGAGAGCAGGGTCTGCGGCGCCTTGTCCTTGAGATAGAGAAGACAAAAAGGAGGGTCAACGCCCTTGACTATATAGTGATACCGCGCATGCAGAACCAGGCAAAGTACATCTCGATGAGGCTAAGCGAGATGGACAGGGACATGTTCTCGGCGCTAAAGCACGTCAAGAAGAAGCTAGAGGCCGCAGATGCAGCTGAGGAGGCGCAGCTGGCAGAGTAGAGGCAGCTAGGATTGTCCACTCACCAGTAACTCAGATGGGGTATATCATGACTAACGCATGCCTTCTAAGCGGAGGAAAGGACTCAACACTCGCACTGCACAAGGCCGTGAAGCTCGGAGTGAAGATAGATCTGCTCATATCCATGATCACAAAGAGCGCAGAGAGCTACATGTTCCATTACCCCAACGTCAGGCTCACCGCGCTGCAGGCGCAGTCTATGGGGATAAGGCAGGTGTTCGCCCAGACCGAGGGCAAGAAGGAGGAGGAACTCAAGGATCTTGAGCGCGTTCTCAGGGACAACAATGTGAAGACTCTCGTGACTGGCGCAACGTACAGCAGGTACCAGGGTGACAGAGTCAATGATCTTGCAAGCAAGCTTGGCATAGAGCATCTCGCTCCGCTCTGGCACATAGAGCCAAAGGTGGAGCTTGATGAGATAGCTAGTGACTTCAATGCTATAATAACTGCAGTTGCCGCTGAGGGCATGGACGAAACGATGCTCGGCGCAAGGATAGACCAGAATATGATATCAAGGCTTGAGGACCTAAACAAGAGATATGGAATAAACATGCTGTTCGAGGGAGGCGAGGCGGAGAGCTTCGTGCTGGACGCACCACTGTTCAGGCAGCGCATAGAGATAGTAAGGTCAAGCAAGGAGTGGAAGGGGGACAGGGGCATGTTCCTCATAGAAGATGCAAGGCTGGTGCAGAAGTAGCTATTTCTTCAGCCTCACAGTCCACGCAACCAGCGCAGCAAGCAGTTCTGCTATCCTACTGCGCGTTGTCTGGTCAATGACCCTTCCCTGTGCGTCTATCTTTTCCTTCATGAAAGGCACCATCACTTCAGGTTTGTTGACCAGGCGCGCATTCAGAAATACCATTATCTGCCTGAGATGGTATTGCGCCCTCGAACCTGCAATCGCTCCTCCTCCGCCCATTATTGCAACAGGCTTGTCATCGAAAGGATTGCTGGATTGCGGTCTTGATGCCCAGTCTATGGCGTTTTTCAGAAAGCCTGGCACGGAGTAGTTGTACTCTGGCGTAGATATCAGCACTGCGTCTGCAGCTCTTATAGCATCCCTGAATCTCCTTACCTCTGCAGGCTGGTCATTCTCAAGGTCCTGGTTGAACATCGGGATTTCTGAGATGTCGAATATCTCAAGCTCTGCATTCTCAGGCAAGAGTTCCACGGCTGCGTAGAGAAGCGCCTTGGTGTACGATCCCTTCCTGAAACTACCTCCGAATCCAAGTATCCTGATCTTGTCAGCCATAAATCCACCAGAAGCAATCGCATATTGGCCTAAACAGTTTAAAAGCATTCATGCCCAAGTCTTTACGATCAAATGCTTGGACTATCACAGAGAAGCAGGTTCGCCGGAAACGCGATAGAGGATGGTGATGAGGTTGCGGAGAAGATTGCAAGATCTGGAAAAGAAGTGATAAGCCTTAACAGGGGCGACCCTGCCGCCTATTTCAAGACCCCTGGTGACATAATCAGGTATTCAATAAACGTTCTAAAGGAAGGAAAAACTGGCTATTCCTACCCGGGCGGCGTTCTGGAGCTCAGGGAAGCTATAGCTACCAGGCAAAAGCGCCTCTACGGCCTTGAGATAGGGCCTGATGAGATAGTTGTGACGCAGGGTGTCAGCGAGTCGATACTGTTTCTTAACTCGATGCTGATAAACCCTCGGGACAGGGCAGTTGTGCTAAGGCCTTACTACCCATTATACGTGCCTGCACTGCAGATGGAAGGCGGAGTGCCAGTCTATGCTGACTACGATGAAAGCAGCGGCTTCAGGGTGGATCCGGACAGGCTGCGCAAAGCACTCTATGGCGCGAGGGGCAAGGCAAGGTACATCATATTCTCCAATCCAAGCAATCCCCTTGGCACAGTTATGAGCAGAAAGGAGCTTTCGGAACTGGCCGAAGTGGCCAAGGATAACGACCTGCTTATAATGAGCGATGAGATCTACGATGAGATAATCTACAACGGCGCAAGGTTCACAAGCATGTCGGAGGTGGCAAAGGGAATACCTGCAGTGATACTTGGCGGGGCGTCAAAGAGCTTTGACGCTCCTGGATTAAGGATAGGGTATGCCATAATACCGGACTGCGGAAGATACTCAAGGGAGCTGTTGGCTAAGCTAATGGACTACGCAAAGATGAGGCTGTGCGCAAACACGCCTGCACAGTACGCATTCGCCAAGGCTGTAAACGACAAGGCGCAGCATGCAAAGGACACTGTGAAAATGGTGCGAGAGATAGCAAAGCGCGCCAACCTGGCTACGGATCTTGTCAATCAGAGCAAGTACATGAAGGCCGCAAGGCCATCTGGGGCGTTCTATGTCTTTCCGCGTCTGAATATGGACGCACTGAAGTTCAAGAGCGACACCGAGCTTGTAAGGAAGCTCTTGGAAGAGGAACATGTATACGTAACCGACGGATCGGGCTTCGGCGCTCCTGGCCACATCAGGATAGTGTCTCTGGCTCCGCAAGAGACGCTCAGAGTAGCAGTCAGAAAGATAGATAAATTCTTGTCAAGGTATTCTAAGTAGGAGGCATAGTCTAGCGGTAGGACGCTACCCTTACACGGTAGAGGTCTGGGTTCGACTCCCTGTGCCTCCATTATCACAGGATTTGTAGTCGAGAGGCGCTTTTGCAGAAAAACTAATATCCTCGACAAAATCGTTGGGTTCAATTCCATGCCTTTTTAGTTTAATGGAATTAAAGTTGTGTTTTCTTTGATCTTCTTTTTTTGGCGTACAAAATGTCTAGAAATCTCTTCTGCCCTCTGCTCCAGATCTTGTTGTCCGTCTTTTTTACATAATCGGAATATGCATCAATGTACTCAAAATTGTTTCTAAGGTTGAGCTCTTTTGTCTCCTTCAGACCAGTTAGAATGCTATTTTGTTTCATTTAATTCGCCCAATACCTTCTTTACGACTTCTTTCTTTACGTGAAGTTCGGATATGGATCCATTTAATTTTTTGACATCAATATATGCCTTAAAAATATTATAAATGTATCGCGCATCTTCGTAATCCTTATCGCTGCCTAACCATAGCTTGAATGCGACTTGCAGTTCTATGGGAGATATGTACATTGAGTATTTATCGTTAAATGTAACTTTAATCTTGTTGTCCATAGTGTGCCTGTCAAGAGGCTTCTTGACGAACTTTAGCTCAAAGTTAGGCGCCCAAGTTCCTTTCTCAGAATATCGTAGGGACGATCCCTCAGAAAGTAGATCGTATGCATCTTTAGCATTTTCTACGTTGTTTACAGGCTCAAATCCGCGTTTTAGAAGTCTTACGTGTAGTTCTTCGACTCGTTTTATGTCCATCTTGTTTAGTAGTATATCGATATCTTCTGTACCCCTTATCCTTCCGAAAAAGATTGCTATGTAGCCACTAACTATTACATAGTCAACGTTGCCCATGACCTCAATGAACTTAATGACTAATTTATCTAAAGTGGTAATTTCTTTCTGATTAAGCATTATGTTGCTTTTGGAGAATATGATTTCCATAACTGACTATAGAGGTTATAAGATATTAAATACTAGCAGGCATTAAAAACGGCTTTTACCAGCAAATACCGAGGTTTTACAGGTGCATTTACGGCGACATTCCTGTGCCTCCATTGAGATACCTAATCCCATAGAAATCGAATACTATGCCAACTTTATCAGAAGAATTCCGATTATTGAGATGAAAGCTGAATTTGCAAGGCTGAAATATGCTCCTGTGCTCAAGAACGGAATAATGTCGTATCCTAAGGATGATAATATCCCTACAACTCCT
>DAHVAU010000038.1 GCA_027314465.1 Microcaldota archaeon | reverse complement strand
CAGGGGCATCTAACATCTCAAACGCGGTCTCTACTGCCACATTGGTCAGTCCAAATGCCGTAATGGGTACGAACACTGCAATAGGAGCTAACAAGTCTGCTTTTAACGTTAGCGACTCTCTTAATGCATCCTCAGTAAACTCCCTGGGCGTCAATGTATCTGCAACTGTGAGAAATGCACAGGTCCAGACATCAAACGCCATGAACCAGACCTCGAAGGCGATTCTGTCGATAAAGACTGCAGAGAACTCGGTGCAGAAGGCAATATCTACGCTCATAGCGCTTGATGTGCGCCTGCACGAGATGCTGGCTGCGCTGCAGAACGCCAAGAGGAGTGCGGTGTCTTCAGCTGCGGTGGTGAGGGCATTAGTGTCTTCGATATTAGGCAATGCAATTGCATCGTCGAATGTCAGCGCCACTGCAAGCACGTCTGCGCGTGCATTTGGATTCGGAACACCGCAGGTTGTAGAGTCCAACGGCGTTATCGATAAGGGCCAGCACGTATCGCTCACCGCGAATGTTATGGGTGGCACGCCTCCGTACACGGAGTTCATATGGACCGTCGGCGATAAGATCCTGGGCAAGCATTCCAAGACTATAAACATAATTGGTAACTCGACGTTGGTGGGCATAGATGTGGTCTCGGTAATGGTGCATGACAGCGCAGGGCATCTGGACAGTGGAGCAGGCATCCTGACGGTGCGCAACGTTGCAGCACAAAATACGTCTAACACTGCAAACACTCTGCACTAATGCGGCGAGCAACACCTCTACAACAAATGCGGTATGAGTCCAGTCCCAGCCTAGGTGGCACCAGACAGCC
Source organism: Microcaldota archaeon (assembly GCA_027314465.1). GTDB lineage: Archaea > Micrarchaeota > Micrarchaeia > Micrarchaeales > CABMGC01 > JAJZNA01. Next base: position 12,923 of record DAHVAU010000038.1, on the reverse strand, counting down.
GAATTGGAAGATAAGTGCAGGCGGTTTTAATCCGCCTGCGCCCTTTTATTAGATCTCCTTTGGGCCCACTCTTAGGATCTATTCATGGCTAAGAATGGCTGCACATTGCAATTAGAAGCCCCATACTGCCTGGCTGCTGGCTCTTGGAGCCTCCTTCAAATCTATGCCAAGACCTTTCTCAGTAATCCTTATCATTGGATATGGGGCGTTCTGGCCACCTGGACGCATCTCTGCCAAGCCATTTGCTTGAAAATAGGCCAGGCATTCCTTGAACTCCTCTGAGGTAATAAGCGGGAACCTAACTAACTGCTCCGGTGTCCTAAATGCCTTTGCTATGGGGTCTACGGACATGTAGGAACGCAGGCCTGAGCTTCTTGCATGGAATTGCAGCCAATCGAGAATAGCTCGCTGGTTCAGGCCAAGCGCTGTCGCCTCTAGTCTCTCCGTCTTCCCTACATGATTCATGGTATTGGACAAAGCAACACCGCATTAAAGTAATATCGCGGAGTTATTAAGGATTTTCTGCAAGAAGAAACGCCAAGGTAGGGATTTGAACCCTAATGGCCCGAAGACCATACGCTCTCGGGAAGATAATTTCCAGGCGTACGCGTTACCGGATTCCGCCACCTTGGCACGTTAACTATTCTTCGTGCGGTATATTTAAATTGTGCCACTAGACGAATGCCAGAACCAGTGCGCCGGCGACTGCCACTGCTATTCCAGCAACCTGCACAGTGGTAAGCCTGTCCAGGTATATCTTCTTTGAGGCTATTGCAACCACTATGGGAGTCAAGGCTATTATTGCTGCACCCTGGGAGAGCATGTTGTCCCGTATAAGATAGCCGAAGATCAGGCTACCTGCGCCTATTGCTATACCGACAACCACTGCATGCCATACGCTGCCGCCGCTCTTGGATGCCGCTGCGCCCTTCCTGTGCTCCAATGCCTTGTCGGGCATTGTAACAGCAGCTATTGCCGCTGTAAGCGTAGCGAAGAAGGCGGCTATGAATCCTTCTGGTATGTAGCTCTTTGAATTCACTATCGCATAGTACATCATGGTCCATAGTATTGCCCAGCACACGAACCCCAGGAGTGCATAGGCGAACTTCCTGTTTATCTTCATATTCTCTGTTGTTATGACCATGAACGACCCGAGGAATATTAGGCCCACCCCTCCCCACTTGCCCAGGCTCAGCACGCTTCCTGCCACAAAGGCGCCGAACAGCACGAGCCATGCCTTGAACGACTCTGTAAGTGCGAACGTATTTGTGGTCTGCTCGGTCACAAGCGCCTTGTACAGCGCCAGGAAGCCTATGCCATAAAAGACTCCGGCTATTGCCGACACTTCAATGGAATACGTGGTTATGTGCTGCGGCAACGCTATGTACAATACTATAAACGGCACAAGGCTAAGCAGCCCTACGACTGCGGCTGCGTGTTTGTATCCATACCTGATGACCACTCTCTTGCCGAAAAGATCCGCAATGCTGTAGAGAATCAGCACGATCACGGCCCAGAGTATAGCAACGCTCACTGCCACAATAGCACGGGTTAATCTTGTAAAGAAGGCATATAAAATCATCGCGCTCCAGGCGCAATTATATAGCTTTATACGGCCATATGGAATCATGATAAGGCGCATAGCTGTTCTTGTTACCGGCGCATCTGGCGCTGCGTTCACATACAGGTTCCTGCAGGAGACCAAGAAAGCAGGGGTGGAGACCCATCTTGTGGTGACTAAGCCAGGGGGCATGGTGATAAAGCATGAGCTGGGCCTGGGCGCAAGGGAGGTGGAGCAGCTAGCGAGTTTCAGCTATTCCGAGCGCAATTTCATGGCCCCTATAGCCAGCGGTTCTTTCAGGCTTGATGGGGTGCTTGTGGCTCCGTGTTCCATGAAGACGCTTGCCGGGATAGCGCACGGGTATGAAGATAACCTTGTAATACGCTGCGCATCAATAGCACTTAAGGAACGCTGGAAGCTTGTTCTGATGCCAAGAGAGACGCCGCTAAGCACCATCCAGATACGCAACATGCTAACTGTCTCAGAGGCAGGCGCAATTGTCATGCCTCCTCTACCGCAGTTCTATTTCAGGCCTGTTGACGTATCCGAGATGGTGGACATGACAGTGGGGAAGATGCTTTCTGCGTTCGGCATAGAGACCAAGCTTACCCGGGAATGGGGGACGGATCCAGCGCAGACCAGCGAGTACGTGGCCCAGAAGCCTGACGTGGCATTATGATAAAAGACCTTGGCTCTTACATAGGCCACCTGTCAGGATCCGGAAGACTGGCAAGGGTGAAGGAGGAGTCAGACACCCAGCTTGAGATATCTGCCATTACAAACATGGAGAACAAGGAGCACAGGAATGAGGCCCGAACCCTGGTATTCGAGAAGCCTTCGGGATACGACATGCCCGTGGTCACAAACCTCATGGGCTCGATGTCGGTGCTGCGCGGACTGTTCTCCGGATTCAGCGTCTCCGAATTTGTAAGCTCCATGTACGGAGCAAGCGGCATGCAGATGGTCAAGGGTGCAAAGATGCTCCTTGACTCAAAGCCCAAAGTCACAGTCAACGCAATGAAGGGATACGAGAAGCTGAGCAGTCTTGACGAGCTGCCCATCCTTAAAGTGTGGCCCAAGGATGCTGGCAGGTTCATAACGCTGCCACTGGTTATCACCAGGAGCCCAAAGGACGGGACCACAAATGTTGGCGTTTACCGCATGCAGGTGTATGACGGCGAGACGACCGGAATGCACTGGCAGTCACAGAAGGGCGGAGCGCTGCACTCCCTCGAGGCCATGGATGTGGGCGCCGGACTTAAGGTATCTGTGACAATAGGCACTGATCCTTACAACATCGTCGCTGCAGTGGCTCCGCTGCCGCACGGAGTGAACGAGTTCGCTTTCGCAGGAATTGCCAGGGGGGCTGGCACTGCGCTGATGGGCTGCGGGGAGTATCCTGCTGTTCCGGCTAACTCTGAGATAGTCATAAACGGGCACGTGGATCCGTCAGAGATGAGGATGGAGGGCACGTTCGGGGACCACACTGGATACTATTCAATACCAGAATCCATGAATGTGCTGCACATCGATGGCATATATGCCAGGAAGAACGCAGTGTACTCTGCGAGCGTTGTGGGGTTTCCATGGAGCGAAGATGCAGTAGTGGGGCAGTTTTTGATGGACTACCTAAAGCCCATGATCAAGCTTGTAAACGGCAGCATAACTGACATATACCTGCCCGCAGAGGGCTCGTTCACAAACATGTGCTTCATATCGGTGAGGAAGAGGTTCCCTGGGGATGCCAAGAAGGCAATGTTCTCGGTGCTCGGCCTCGGCCAGCTCTCTGTAACCAAGATAATAGTGGCATTCGACCAGGATGTGGACATAAGGGATCTGAGCAGCGTAATGTGGGCGATGTCAAGCAGAGTGGATCCAGAGCGCGATGTGCAGGTGCTTAGGGGCACACCAACGGATACACTGGACCACGCCTCAGCCCTGCCGGGATACGGCTCAAAGATGCTTATAGACGCGACCAAGAAGTCTGCAGCCGAAGGGTATGCAAGGAAGTGGCCAGATGCGATATCGCCAGGCGCTGGCACCGAAGAGGTAGAGAAGAAATGGAGGAGAATAAGATAAAGAGGCTTCTTATAGAGCTGCTGGCACCGCAGTTCATGCTGTTCAATCTGTGCTTCGTCTATATAGGGATGCTGTTCGCGCCTTCACTGACCCCACTTACCATACTCATAATAACGGTCGCATTCATCTCTGCCAGGTCTGCCGGGGTGCTTATGAACAGGTACATAGGCAGGGAGCAGGACCTGGGGAACCCCAAGAAGGCAAGCAGAAGGGTAAGCCTGGGGATAGCCAAGGGCACCGTACTTGCATTCTTCGTTGCAGCCGCAGCGATATTTGTTGCCTGTGCCTACCTGCTTAACAGCCTCTCGCTCTACCTGACTCCCATAGTGCTCGTATTATTCGTCATAGATCCGGTATCCAAGAGCTACACGAACAAGAGGCACGTGTGGCTTGGGGCCATAGAGAGCATAGATGTGATGGCTGGGTACATAGGCGCAGTAGGCATGTTCCCTACGAACCTGGCGCTCTACGTACTGATGATGGCCATACTGCTGGTGGGCATAGGCCTGGATTCGATGATATCAATAGTGCATGCGGAATTCGAGAAGAAGCAGGGCATGAAGACCCTGGCTTCGACCATGGGAGTTCCAAAGGCGCTAGAGATATCGCTATACTCGCATATAGCCGCTGCAGCGCTGATAGTGGCGTTCGCGCTGTTATCCGGCGGAATACCTATACTTATAGGCGCCATACTGGCCTGCGCCGTACTTCTGCTCCAGCACCGCGGCATCAGGCCGTATGACGATACTGATGTTGTCAGGAGGGTGGCGCTGTACAATACGCTAACCTCATTCATACTGCTGATCTCTGTTGCCGTATCTGCGGCATTCTTCTGGTGAGTCAATGGATATGAACACGATGAATTTCGATACGAAAGAGCGTTTCGACACTATACACAGGCACTACGACTTCTTCAACCACCTTTTCAGCTTCGGCCTTGACATAAACTGGAGGAAGGAGGCTGCCAGGGAGTCGGTGATGCCTAAAAGGTCCTACAAGGTGCTTGATGTTGCAACCGGAACAGGTGACTTCGCAATAGCACTGAGCGCAGCCGCATCCTCAAGAGGAAAGACTGCGCACATAACAGGCATGGACATGAACGAGAACATGCTCTTGCACGCGAGAAGCAAGATAGGCTCACTGGGTCTTGATAACATATCTGTAGAGAAGGGCGATGCGATGAAGATGCGCTACGCCAGCGCATCGTTCGACGTGGTCACCAGCTCATTTGCGCTTAGGAACTTTGACAGCGTGGACAGGTTCGCTGCAGAGGCATACAGGGTCATGAAGAAGGGCGGCAGGTTCGTCATGGTGGACATGGCCATGCCCAGCAGGAATGCAAAGGCTGCGAGGGCATACTTTAAGGTTATAGAGATTGTGGGGTCGGTTGTCGGGCGCAAGGCATACCGGTGGCTAACCTACAGCATAATAAAATTCGATAAGCAGGCTGCAGCAGAGAAATTCGAAAACCACGGATTCTCAGATGTAAAGGTCAGGGACCTGCGATCAGGCATGGCGTTCATGATAACAGGAAGGAAGTGACTGCCATGGCGCCTGCTATACTGACACTCTTATCAGAGATGCGTATTTCGACAGCAGATCGCCTTCCCGCGTGCCTCTAAGCCTCCTCTCTGACATGTCCACATAGCTGTTGTTCAGCTCCACGGCCTTGGCAACTGCCAGGTAATTGTCTATTCCGTATTCATTAAGTACGCTGGTCACAGCGTTTGGTATAAGGCCTCTGGCGCCTTTACCGCGCGCCTTTATGAAGTCGAATATGTCATCCCTTATCTGGAAGGCTATGCCCATATCGCTTCCTGAAGTGTACATGCCCCGGGCCTTCTTGCTGGACTTGTACACCGAAGCCGCGTTCCAGCACGCCCCTATAAGCGATCCGCTCTTGAGGTACGCTATCCTCTTGTACTGGGCCATGCTCGGGATCTTTCCGGCCTTCCTGTAGTTGTAATCCATTACCTCTCCCGCGCACATGTTCATGGTGGCTCTTGACAGCGACTCAAGCGTCGCCGGGCCATATTTCGCAGCAATCCCTACTGCCTTTGATATCAGCGCGTCCCCGGCTAGTATTGCGGCCTGGCTGCCATAGCGCACATGCACTGCATCAGCGCCCCTCCTCTTCCTGTCACCATCTATTATGTCGTCATGTATCAGTGATGATACATGTATGAGTTCAGCGGCTACGGCCAGATCAACGAACCTGTCCGGATCCTCTCCAAGCGCATGCGCACCAAGGAGGACCAGCGAGGGCCTGAGCATCTTGCTGCGCGCGCGCAGCAGGTGCACTGATGGTTCGTGCAGGCTGCGCTCAACGAATTCAGAGGCATTCATAGATGCCAGCCTGGCAGAGACTTTCTTCAGCGCGGATGATATCTGCAATTGCTCTCTCTCCATCTATACCCTCGATTATGCATTACGTGCTATAGACCAACAACTCTTAAATACCCAACTGCGGCACCGAGAAGGAAAATCGATCACCGATCTCCATGCCAAGCTTCTTTGCGGTTCCTGCACGCAGTTCCACAACGTATCTTGACCTTTTTTCTGGTGTCACTGCCTTGCATGAGAATATCGACCTGCAGGGCTCTGCATTGCGCCATATGTGTACTATGCGCTTATTGCCATCCAGCCATATTATGTCTATACTCATCTTCATGTTGAGCATCCAGAATCCGTGGCTGCCATCCTCTGCAAATACGAACAGCATGCCTCCATTCACAGCAAGGCTCCCGCGGCCCATGAGCCCCCTGCCCATCTTCCAGAACGTGTCAGCCAATTCAAGGCTAAAGCTCTTCTTCTTGAAATGCGCTGCGACCTTAGCATATGCGCCGGACATCTAGTCACACCGCTACTTCACTACTGCCTGGCTCTGCTCTCTCATGAACTGTTGGAGGTAGAATCTGCTCCCTGTGCCCTTCCCAGTTAGTCCGCTGCCCTTCCATCCTACGAACGTATGCGCACCAACTATGGCTCCAGTGGTCGCGCTCGTCTCCCTGTTCACGTAAACAACCCCTGCCTCTATGCGTCCAATGAACTCCTTTATCTCGGATGCCTTGGTGCTGTACAGTCCCGCGGTAAGCCCATACTGCACGTCGTTGGCCATCTCAAGGGCCTGCTCGAAGCGGCTGTACTGGGCCACAGCAAGCAGCGGCACGAAGAGCTCGTCGCGAAGCAGCCTGCTGCTACTGTCCACCTCTACTATGGTCGGTTCGACGTATATCCCGTCAAGACCTGCATCAATCTTCCTGCCTCCATATACTACTCTTCCTGTGGTTCGCGCCTCATCCACGGCTTTAGCGTACCTGTCCATTGCGCCCTGGCTTATCAGTGGCCCAAGGTAGTTCTCCTTCTTCAGCGGATCCCCTATGCTAATGGCCCGGGTCTTGTCTATGAGCTTGCTTATGAACTGCTCTTTTACCGACTCATGGACATACACTCTTGAGCAGGCGCTGCACTTCTGCCCTGCGAAACCGAAGGCTGCGCTTGATATTCCCGAAACGGCATCATCGAGATTGGCATACTTGGATACTATCGCCGGGTTCTTGCCTCCCATCTCCACAACGAACATCTTCTGCTGCCCCAGGGCGTACGATCTGTTTATCATGCCCAGTCCAGTGGCCCTTGATCCTGTGAATACTATTCCCTTCACGTCCTTGTTTACCACAAGCTCCTCCCCAACAGTCGATCCCGGACCGGTGACGTAGTTCATCACTCCTGCCGGAAGGCCCGCATCAGACAGGGCCTTGTAGATCTGTATGCCTGTGAGCATGGTCATGTTATCAGTGGACGACGGCTTGAACACTATGGTATTTCCTGTTATTAGCGCTCCAGTGCTCATGCCCACGGATATTGATATGGGGAAGTTGAACGGAGCTATGACCCCCATCACTCCGTATGACCTCATAGCGATGGTGATGTTCTCGCTCTTGCCCGGAGCTCCCTGGAACCCTGCATCAACCCTTGCGGTGCTTGCTGTTATCTTGGTGCGTCTTACGTACCCCTTGTTCCTGAGCAGATCAAGCGAGTAATACCTTAGGAAGTCTATGGCCTCGTCCACTTCTCCTACCGACTCGTACCTGCTCTTGCCGTTCTCAATGCTCAGCACAGCGGAGATCTCAAACTTCCTCTGCACGAATATGTCCGCAGCCTTCTGGAATACGTCTGCCCTGGTCCTGTAGTTAGTGGCGCTCCAGTCGGCGAATGCCCTGCGCGCCGATTCCACTGCCGATCTGGCTATTGCAGCGTCCCCTTTCTGGAACCTTCCTATAAGCGTTCTGTCTATGGGGGAGTATTCTACTATCTCATCTGGGGCAGTGACTTCTTCTCCACCTATGTATATCGGGTGCTTCTTTCCCAGCAGCTCAGCCTTGACCCTCCCAACGGCACTGTCGAACATCCTGTCGAAATCGCCTTCGCGCCCATCCTCCACAAAGTGCCTGTACGTGTACTCGTTCTCAAAATCAGGCATGCAATCGTATGAATCTGAGATCATATCTATAAAAACATTCACCCGCACCAGAAGCAGCATCACGTCAAAGCATTATTATATCAGCGAGCAGACTCATTCTGGCGATGATTCTATGGCAACAACACTAAAGACGGTATTGAAGTCGTACGACGATTTTGTCGCGGCAAGAAGGGCGAAGGCCGCCGGCGATGTACAGCTTGCAGAAGCAATGGGAAACAGGGCCACAGTAAGGCTGTACGATCTTGCAAGGGACAGGGAGGTGGCAGGCAAGCCTGAGCTTGCCTCAGCCCTTCGCGATCTGGGCCGCATGGTGGAGATGGTCATACCCGGCTCATCAATGGCGGAGCACTGACGCTAACGGCAGGAAAGCTATTTATTGTTTGGGCATGGTATATCTACTCATGGCGACGGTTCAGGAAGAGTTGCACGAGGTGCACAACGGTTCTGACGTAATAAACCTCGTGAACAGCGAGGCCACGTGGCGCGACCTTCTGATAGAGCTAGTGGACAAGGACAGGCTTGATCCGTGGAACATAGACGTCGTTGATATTGTTGACAGATATATAGATACGGTCAAGAAGCTCAAGGTTCTAGATCTCAGGGTACCAGCAAACATAATACTTGCCGCCGCTATCCTGCTCAGGCTCAAGAGCAACTACCTGAGCCTGCAGGAATTCGACGAGTCTGCCATGGACGCAGTGGCCGAGGAGCCGATGCACAGGCCTGATATAATAGTGGATCCGCTCAGCTTCAGGCTCAGGCTCCCTCCAAGGCGCAAGGTATCGCTTTCAGAGCTTCTCGCAGCGCTTGACGAGGCCATGAAGCTCAAGGAGCAGCATACCGGCCCTGTGCAAAAGCAGCTGCCATTCATACCTATAAAGATAGACAGCTTCGACATAGAGGCAGAGACAGAGAAGCTGCACGGTATAATAAAGGAGAACGTGGACCGCACCAACATGGTGACTTTCTCGCATCTCTCGTCACTGTCTTCCATAAATGATGCGCTTCTGGAGCTATTCATACCAATGCTGTTTTTGGCGCACAGAAACAGGATAGCCCTTATACAGGCGAGGTTCTTCTCCGAGATAATAATAGCACTGAGGTAGTCATCTTGGGAACTGAAAATGAATACAAGAAGCTCATAGAGGCCGCACTCTTCATGTCTCCTAATGCGCTAAGTCTGGCTGAGATAGGAAACGCTACTGGCATAGCGTCCCCTGGCGCCATAGAGCGCCTGGTAACCGAACTCATATCCGAGTATGATGGCAGGGATACGTCCCTTAGGATAATGGCTATAAGCGGCAAGTACATGTTCAGCCTCAAGGATGAATATGTATCGAAGGTGAGCTCCCTTGCTGCAGGCCCTGACCTTAGCAGGGGCTCTCTGCGCGTGCTTGCCTACATAAGCAAGAACGAGGACATACTGCAGAGCGATCTGGTCAAGTATTTCGGCTCATCCACATATGAATACATAAAGGAGCTCACGGAGAAGGATTTCGTAGAGACGCATAAGTACAAGAGAAGCAAGAAGATAGCCACCGCGCCGAAGTTCAAGGAGTATTTCGGGGTGTGACTATTCTGCGCTCTGCTGCTGGTTCTCAGGATCCTGCCTGCCTTTCTTTATGAAATAGTTGTCCAGGCTTATAGCCCGTGAGTAAAGGTAACTGAACCTCCTCACTGCCTCGCCCCTCCCTATCATTATCAGATGCTCGCTCCTCCTGTTTATTATGTTGAATGGCGGTATCTTGTAGGCTACCTTGTCATCCAGCATCAGGCGCTCATGCTGCTCCACCCTATCGCCCTCGTCCATCAGGCGCACCTCGAACTTCACTCCCTGCGCGCTAAGCTCCTTCTTTAGATCTGCAACGTTCCTGCTGAAATTCGAGTCCATCATCTCGCTGGAACCTACTATCGTTATGGACTTTAGGTTGCCAAAGCTGCCTGACATAAGTCTGTGGAAGTTGGACAGCGCAACGGAGTTGAAGTGCTTGTCAACTACCCGCAGCTCTCCGCTGAGCCTGCTGAATATCTTGTCCTGCAGCTCTACCATGTTGCTAAAAGGCGTGCTGGGGTCCACGCTAAGGCTCCTGCGTATCCTTGCCACGTGATCTCTCTGCGCCCTAAGCGCATAATCGAAGAACAGATCCACAAGTATTGCGACAGCCATGGCTCCATAGATTATGAGCACGTATGGCCCAGCAAGGTAGCTTCCGGTGTCTATCGATATTATGTAGAACACAAGGGCGTACATGAATACGAATGCAGTGTGCATCGTTGCATATCTCTTGGCCCCTCCCACTGTCTTATCGTGCCTTCTTATGAACAGCAGGAAAGCTATGCATAGAAGTATCATGCCTATTATGGCTAGCACATATGCTTCCAGTACGCTGTAGTGAAGCGGGATCCCTGCTGCGTATAGCTGCTGAAGGTTGGACTGCAGTGGTATCTTGCTGAGGTTTGCCTGGAAATATGCTCCGGAGCCTATGCCCAGCAGCACCGAGAATATCTCTACCATGAACACCGCTCCAAGCACGAGAAGCGCAGAGCTGAGGTTGAGAAGCATGATCAGCGCAGTGCTCATGTTCTTGGAGAACCAGGTTCCCTCCATGATATGGATTGGAATGGAAGCAATAAAAAACTCAGTAGGTAGGGTTCGCTTCCTTTACGCCCTTCAGGTTGTTGATATACACGGCCGCTGCGAACAGGTAGGACGAGAGCCTGTTAAGGTACGCCACAGCCTCCCTATCCACCCTGTGCTCCGATGCAGCCCTGACCACGCATCGCTCCGCCCTTCGTGCTACGGTGCGTGCCACGTGAAGCTGCGCGGCGCTAATATCGCCCCCAGGCAGAACGAAGCTCTTTAGCTGCGGAGTATTCTTACCTATCTCAGATATGGCTGCCTCAAGGCGCTCCACTGCCTCATGCCGTATCTGCGCCTCCTCTATCTTCTTCTCATTGGTCGAGGCCAGGTTAGCCCCTAGCACGAACAAGTCATTCTGTACTGCGGAAAGCGAAGAGCGCACTGTTGGCTCGTCAACATGAGCGATTGCAGCCCCTATGGCGCTGTTGAGCTCGTCCAGGCTGCCTATGGCCTCGATCAGGCTGTCCGCCTTGCTCACCCTCGTATTCGAAAGCAGGCCGGTGGTGCCATCATCTCCCTTGCCGGTGAAGTAGACCGTGGACATGACATGAAGGCTCAATCATATTTAATATATCCTTGTGAAAATATAATCCCAAGGGCCCGTAGTCCAGCGGTAAGACGCTACCCTCACACGGTAGAGATCGGAGTCCGACTCTCCGCGGGCCCATTTTGAAAGCAAATTTGATATTTGTAGTAAATAATGCTGATCTCAGGAAGTCGATAGAAGAGTCAACCAATCATAATTGTGTTATATTATAAATATGTTAATTGGCTTATATCAGCAGTGCTGCAATGTTTTTTAAGCGGAAGGTGCAAGAAACGGAAAGAGACCGGTTCGGCGTAAGTGTGTTCACGAGAAAGGACAAAAGATTCTATGCGAACACTCTGCTTGATGGAAAAATACATCTGGAAGAAAGTGCCCTGAGCAAATTCAGCCCCAATGGCCTTAAGACACTTGTAATGCATGAACGATTTCATCAAAGATGGTACGAGAGTCCCATTTCAAAGTTAGCAGTTGCGTTTGGGTATCTTTTACCGGCACTGTCTATTTTGGGAATAATCGGAGTATTGCTATGCCTTCTCTATTTGCATCTTACTCTTGCGTGGGCTTTACTCTGCTTATTGTCACTAGCATATTTCATTGGAGTAGGTTTCCTCCTTCTATATCTGCAAAGACTTCAGGAAGCTGCAGCAGATCTTTACAGCTCAAAGGAGGTTGGCAAAAAGAACTTCGTCTCAGGTTTCGAAGAGCGATATCGGAAGTATCCGAACTTTCATAGTGATAAGACGCTTTTTGATCGGTTGAGGAATTGGAGATACTTCTTCGAGCACAAGACTAAGAAGGAAAGGATCGAACTAGTAAGGGACACTTGAACAGTACTTCTCATTCTTTTGTTATTATTGCAATATAAAGTCCATTTTTTTTGAAATCTTTAGATTTGAATGTCTTCCTGATCTTCCAACCTGTGCCATTCAGGATTCCTGTCATCTCTTTTTCTGAAACGTAAAGATAGTCATACCAGGGCGTTGAATATTGCATGAACCTTACTTTCATGCGTAGCTGGCCTGGCATCCTTCCCTGCCTTAAATTAGCCCTATGATATTTGAAATGGACTGGGTTGTCTGTCATGTACGGATCTCTGCTCTCCGCCATAATCATCCCATTCTTTGAGGTTATTCTGTGCATTTCTCTCAAGAGCAACTTCGCCTTCTTTCTACTCCCGAAGAGCCCAAAGTTGTTTCCGAACATTATTACAGTGTCGAAGGACCCCGACTTGAATTTTGGCAGGTCCTCTATTGCCATCCTCTTTGCTGATTTCACCCCTCTCAATTTGCATATTTTTATGGCCAATGGTGAGTAATCTATCCCCAGGCATTTGATTCCTCTCTTCTGCAGGTAAAGTGGCACCCTTCCAGCTCCGCATCCTATATCCAGACACTTTCCCTGCGCATATTTTATGGCCTCTTTCTCGTGGTTCTTCCAGTCTCTGTAATCAGAGAAATACTGATTGGCACCTTCATCTACGTTGACGTAGCCGTCAATCCGTTCAACGACCTCAAGGTGAGGCATCCCTTTGAAATATTTGAGCATAACCTGCCCGTGAGCATCCTCAATTGGCTTCATTTTGGCACCTGACACCATCTACCTTAATCCCATA
>DAHVAU010000033.1 GCA_027314465.1 Microcaldota archaeon | reverse complement strand
ATCAACTTATTACCAGGTGAAAAGATAGAGTTTTATTTGCCAAAAGTAGGATATTCATATTCCAATATAGGCTCTATAGGAATGAGTACTTTAGATAAAGAGTTAATAGTCACTAACAAAAGAATATTGCTTTCTTATACTTGGCTTGTAGCACAAAGTTTCGTTAATGCCTTAAATTTTTATTATAATAAAACATATTTTGAACAGTACAAAAAACTTGGAAATAATTGGCCGATAGATAGTTACGAATTGGGCGATAACAGTATAAAATTGCATTATAAGTATATGCTTTTGAATACTACTGCTGTGATTTATACCCCATATAACAAGAAGATAGCCGCAATAATAGATGTAAATAAAGGTGATTGAGTACGAATATAAAGTTTCTTCTCCTTCTATCTAAAATAAGCATTATTTTGGCATTTATTTTGGGAGCAATTTTATTTTACACGCTTTATGAAATAGGAGTGACTGCTTCGCCTCAACAAACATCTCAACTCTCCTGTCAGATCCATCCAATAAAATTTAGTCCTGACTTTGCATACCTCACTCAAACAGCATGTAATACGTATTACACACTCCAAACAATGCTAATTATTCCATTTATCTGGTTTTTTGTAAGTGTAATTACTTTTGTAAAATTAAAATCTAAGCTTATGCCAGAAGAATATGCAGTAAAAGGTAAAAATATAATATACAATAATAAAAACAAGAATTGAAGGGAATGTTACATAAAATTTGTCTATCCCGCACTGCGGGGTCAATTCATCTCCTCCTTAAAAGGCGGTCTGCAATAGGTTTCTTGACCTCATGCCCCTTTCTCTAACTGTTTATCAGAATAAACGTAAGAAGATAGTTCCACGTAAAGCTTTTGCCGGATAACCTTGAACTACTGTTCAACTTTGGCTGGGACTATCTTCACTACAACGATGCAGGAAAATTATACAAAATGTTTATAAGCAAAAGCATCTCCACTACTGGTCTGGGGAGCAGAATGACGATAAGATATGTGCCTTCGAGCAGGAGGCTTATTGCCATTGCAGACAGATTCAGGGAAGATGGGCTAAGAAGCGATGCGTCAAGGCTCTATTTCAAGGCCGGCACTAGCAGCCTGCAGGATTCTGACATTGGACAGGCAGTATTATGCTTTGGGCTTGCAATAGATGTGGCAGATGACCGCGCTGATAGCAAGTCGGTGTACACATATGCAAGAGGAGCGCTCGATGCACTATCCAAGCATGGTGACGCAGTTACCAGGAACCAGAGGAGGCGTTTCTACAATGCAGCACTGGAAGCCGGAGAAGCCATAGGGATTGGCAGGGAGCTTGATATGCTGCGGGTGGAGGCGGCGGTAGAATCCATAGAGTTCGCGCCGGTGCTCAGCGCTGCTCTCAGGCGTATCGATGATGAGGCAATGAGGAAAGAGACTGGCATTGTGGTAGTACATGAAGGCGCCAGGGCTGATGAGCTTGACCCGGCTGCATGCGAGGTGATGGGCGACCAGAGGGTCTCCCAAGGCAGGTATGCGGATGCGGCAGGCTATTACAGGTACGGAGTGTATCTGGCAAGGACTTCAGGGGACCAGGAATATGCGAGGAGGGTGAGCATCAAGCACATACTGGTGCTTGAAGACCTCGGTGACTTCCGTAGGTCAAAGGGAGATTATAGCGGATCGGACAAGGCATTCGAGGAGGCGGTGCTGTACGCAAACGCAATAGGTGATTCTAGGACTGCCAGAAGGATCGCTGAGAAGATGAAGCATTATTGACAGGCCCATGTCAAAGGCATAAAGCAGGCGCAGCGAATAGGCTTGGCGCGGATACTTCCTATACCGATACTGCCATTCGCATCGATATTCAGGGCAGTGGAGCTGTCCGCATAGTTCTTCATAGCCGTCCTGGAGCTGCTTGACGTGCTATGCGGCTGCAGTGCACTTGGTGATGCGCAGTTGCGGGAAGGGGGCGATACTCTAAGCCTAGGCCATATTCACCTCGTGGAGGGGCCAATACGAAATATTTATAAACGAGGATATTGCCACACATAGGCGTGGTAGCGTAAATGGCAGTTGAACACATGCCTTCGCCCAGAAGGTTGATTGCAGTGGCCGACATGTTCAGAGGCGATGGGCGCCTTAGCGATGCGGCGCGTGTCTATTTCAAGGCAGGTGCTGGCAGCCTTCGCGATTGCGACAGGGCGCAGGCGCTGGAATGCTTCAGGCTTGCAGTAGGCATCGCACGGGATGCGGCAGACTACGGGGCGGCGTACAGATACTCCATAGGTGCTCTTGAGGCTCTTTTCGTGCGAGGCGTAGCCGCGAGCACTGAGCAGAAGGGCTATTTCTACGAAGCCGCATTGGAGGCAGGAAGCGCCATGGGGATGGGGAGCGCACTCGACATGCTCAGGGCCAGGGCTGTTGTAGAAGCCATGGAATTGGATCCCGAATTGAAGGCGGCTCTTAGGAGAATCGATGAGAAGGTGATTGACGGCATGGCAGGGCGCGTCGGAGTAGACAGCAGTATTCCTATAGAGGACATGGATCACGCGGCATCCGAGAAGGCCGGCGATAGGAAGGCAGCACAGATGCAGCTCCTTGATGCGCTGCGCTATTACCAGCACGGCATGTACCTTGCCAATGATGCAGGCGACAGGGAGTACGAGATGCGCGTTGGGAGGAAGCTTGTAGCAGTACTGGAGAATCTCGGGGATCTCACCAGGGATAAGAGGGATATCGCGACATCTGACTACTTATACAACAAGGCCGTGGATTACGCCATTGAAATAGGCGATCAGGCCCTGGTTGATAGGATAACAGGCAAGATGAAGCGCGGCTGAAGCAAAGTAAGATAAGGCTTGACGCGCTTAACTTACTGAATGATGAGATGAGGTATTTCTGATTAGTGATGAAAAAGAGAGTCTCTGACACTTCTGCTCCTTGTATTTGCACTGCTGCATGCTAGTAGGATCTTGCGAAGTTGGCCATGTGCTTGGCCTTCTTCCCGCAGTATATGCACTTCTCAGCGAGCTTGCCCTGATCGAATGGTATGTTTGTCACCTTTGTGCCGTTCTCCTCCTTGATCTTCTTCTCGCATTCGGCAGAATCGCACCACGGAGCGCTGATTATCCCGCCCTTCTCCTTAAGCGCCTTCTTGAACTCATCGTATGTTGCGGCGATGTGGATGTGCGACTGCATGAACTTGGACGCACGCTCGTACAGACTCTCATGTATCCTGCCCATTAGGGATTCTATCTCTGAGGGCAGGGCGTCTATCTTGACCGAGGCTTTCTCCCCGGTATCCCTTCTAACTACCATTGCGCTGCCGCTGGCCATGTCCCTCTCACCTACCTCGACTCTAAGCGGCACTCCCTTGAGCTCCCATTCGTTGTACTTGAATCCTGGCGAATATCCCTGGCGGTCATCCAGCCTTGTCCTGAACTTTTGCTTGAGCCTCTCTAGTACGTCCCTTGCATACGCATCGACCCTGTCCTCGCTGCCCTTGCGGTATATGGGCACTATGACCACCTGCACGTACGCAAGCTTTGGTGGCACGACTAGCCCGCGGTCATCCCCGTGTGTAGCTATCATCACCCCGAACTCCCTCGTGCTTATTGCAAACGTGCTCTGGTAGGCGAGCTTGGTCTTGCCGTCCTTATCCAGGAACTTGATATCAAAGGCCTTTGCGAAGTTCTGGCCGTCGTCGTGGTAGTCCGGCCCCTGGATCGCCCAGCCATCAGGCATTATGTGCTCTATGCTGTAGCTCGCAACGGCCCCTGCGAACTTCTCGCTGGCGGACTTTGTTCCGGGTATGCCTGGGAGGGCGAAATAGTCCTTAAGCACCCTGTAGTATATGCCAAGCACTTCCTCGCCCTGCTGCTTCACCTCTTCGGCAGTGGCGAACACCGAATGGCCCTCGTTCCACAGGAACTCCCTTGAGCGTATGAACGGAGTGGGATGCTTGAACTCCCACCTAATTACGTTGTTCCACTGGTTGTATCTGAGCGGCAGGTCCCTCCATGACCTTATCCATTTCGAGAAGCTCGCGTACATTATGGTCTCCGATGTAGGCCTCACTGCAAGCCTCTCGTCAAGTTCAGACTCCCCGGTATGGGTCACCCATGCAACCTCCGGAGTGAATCCCTTGAAGTGCTCCTTCTCCTTTAGTAGCAGTCTCTCGGGAATCAGCATGGGGAAGTACACGTCCTCTATTCCGATCTTCTTGAACTCAGCGTCTATTGCTGCTACCACTGTCTGCCAGGCGAAATATGCGGCTGGCTGGAAGATGATGCACCCGGAGACTTCGCTGTGGTCCACGAAGCCGGATCTGAGAATCACCTGGGAATACCATTCGGAGAAGTTCTCGGACTTCTTCGCCTCTACCTGCATTACCTTGTCTTCAGCCATGTTGAACCCTTAGATCTTTATGCCCAGCTGCTTTAATTCCTTGCTGAGGAATTGCGGGTGTGTGAATAGCACCGACTCTATGCCCAGCCTTCGGGCCGACTCCACGTTGTGGTAGTCGTTGTCTATGAACACTATGTCCTGCGCCCTGAGCTTCATAAGCCTTAGCACTTTCTTGTATATGACAGGGGAAGGCTTGGAGCACTTCAGCTTGAACGACGCGAACTCGTAGTCGAATAGGTCCATCACGTCATTCATGACGTGCTTTCTTACGTAGTTGTATCTCACAATGTCGACATTGCTCAGGTATGCGATGCGGTAGTTCTTCCTCAGACGCCTTATTATGGAGACTGTGCCGCTGTTCAGCGTTGCTATCCTCTTGAAGTAATCCGCCCACTGGATCTTGCCCTCGCTTATTCCAAGGTCTTGTGCGAACTCCTTGGTGAACCTCTTTGGCGATATGTATCCCTTCTCGAATGGAGCCGCATCCATTATCAGGCGCCTCTCCACCTCCGCAGGCGGAACGCCGCTCACCTCTGAGAGGTAGTTGAAGTACACTGTATTGGCCACGTCAATCACTACGCCGCCTATGTCGAACAT
>DAHVAU010000024.1 GCA_027314465.1 Microcaldota archaeon | reverse complement strand
ATTACCTGGTGTCAGCAGGCAGCAACATCGATGGCATAATGTGAGTTGATGGAGTAGACGCATCCAGGACCACCACTAACGACGTATTCGCAGTTTACAAGCTCTATGGCGTAGAGGCCGCGCGCAATGCGCTGGCCCTGGAGCTGGGCAAGACGCTCAAGGAGCAGAAGATCTCGGTAGACGAGAGGCACCTGTTCCTCATAGCAGACGCGATGACAGCAAGCGGCATGATAAAGGGGGTCGGCAGGCACGGACTGAGCGGCGAGAAGAGATCAGTATTCGCAAGGGCCGCATATGAAGAGACGCTCAAGCACCTGATACATGCAGCCGCATACGGCGAGGTAGACCCCATGAAGGGAGTTACGGAGAACATACTCGTAGGCAAGCAGATACCAATAGGCACCGGATCCGTCAGGCTTGCGATAAGGAAGGAGGACCTGGCAAAGATAAAGCCGCTTGGAAGCAGCAAGCCTGAGAGCTGACGGCGTAGACGGGATTTTAATACTTGCGCAGCCAGATATTAACCAGTGTTTTATATGACCCAGGAAAGACCATTCGATCTGATAAACAAGTCCATAGGGCAGCAAGTGCTCATAAGGCTGAAGAATGGCACCGACATACGCGGCAAGGTGGTATCCTTCGACGCGCACATGAACATAGTTGTCGAGAGCGCAGAGGAGCTTGAGGACGGGAACCTCAAGGCCAAGCTTGGGACGATACTTCTAAGGGGAGGCAACATACTATTCCTCTCTCCGGTATAAGCAGGGCGCGGCAGCTACTGCACTGCTTATTTAACCTGTTATGACAGATGTTTATGCTGGGCTCCTAGCGCAACGGTAGCGCGCCTGCATGGCATGCAGGAGGTTGCGGGTTCAAATCCCGCGGAGTCCATTCATGCTTTTTAATCAGCGATTGCAATGCCTGGAAACTACCTAGCAGGCGAGGAGCGCTTTGGCCCCATAACCTCTCTGCTGTACAATGCGTGCGCGCGGCTAAGGACAACGCGGGATCTGTATTCGTTCGCAGCCAGGGACCTTTCACGCAGCAGGGCAAAGGTGCTGCTTGATGTCGGATGCGGCCCGGCCGCCATCCCAATAATGCTTGCTAGGCGCAAGGACGTAAAGGTCTACTGCGTAGACCCTTCCCCGTACATGGTGCGTATAGCCAAGGGCAGTGCAAAGCGCCGCGCAAACATAAGGATCGCGCAGGGATCCAGCAGGAATGTGCCGTTCAGGAGGAAATTTGACATCATATATACCTCGCTGTCGTTCCACCATTGGCAGAAGAAGGCCGAATCGCTGGCATACCTGAAGGGACTGCTCGCGCGCGCAGGGGAGATACGCATATACGAATACGCAAAGACTAATTCCAAGGTGCTAGGATTGCTAGGGATCAGTGCGCATACGCTTGATGTGGACGAACTGAGGAGAGCTGCAAGGGATGCAGGGCTCAGCGTGCGCATAGTGGCGCATAGTGGAAGGGTAGTT
The DNA here is from genome assembly GCA_027314465.1 of Microcaldota archaeon. GTDB lineage: Archaea > Micrarchaeota > Micrarchaeia > Micrarchaeales > CABMGC01 > JAJZNA01. The sequence continues at coordinate 28,077 of DAHVAU010000024.1, read as the reverse complement.
AAGGTCTCGCTCAGATAAGCTGGCAGCAGGCCAATGCATTTGTACATTCGCGTGCATTATGCCATTAGTTAACCATGGCCGGAACCATAGACAAGCTCGCACTGATAATGCTCAGGGACGGAAGGATATTGTGCACCAGGAGCACTGGCAAGGACGTCTACTACATGCCCGGGGGCAAGCGCGAGGCAGGTGAGAGTGACGCGCAGGCCCTGGTAAGGGAGATAAGAGAGGAGATAGGCGTTGAGCTGATACCCGGATCGCTTAAGCTCTTTGGCGTTTTTGAGGCGCACGGGAAGGCGCAGGGCACTATGGTTGCGATCACCTGCTACACTGGAGAGTTCATCGGTGAGATAAAGCCTGCAAATGAGGTTGAGGAAGCTGCCTGGCTATCCTATGCGCACAGGAATATGACTACTCCTGCAGGTTTCCTGATCTTCGACAAGCTGAGGGAAGCTGGAATGCTGCAGTGATGCAGGAGATGCTGCAAAAGGTATAAATAAAATTGCTTTGATATATCCTATGCCAGGAATTGCGACCAGGGCAAAGGGAGATGCGGGCAGGTCTGCGCACAGAAGCGTCCTGTTGATCGATAAGAAACCTAGAATGGTGTATGATGGCCCTTCAGAGCTCATCCTTCCAGAAGAGTTCAGGCTTGGCGAGAGCACGAAGGTAAAGGGGCCGTACGAGAGGGCGATGAAGACCCTGCTGCTCAGCTCGCCTTTACAGGCGTACTACGAGCCGCTAGTGATAAAGCTGGGCAACTGCGACATGTATCCGCCCGACTTCATGGTGCCCCTTACCGGCGTGCTGGACGGCACAACCGTGCTGTTCGAACTGCACCCCAAAGCCGCAGACAGCTACCTGGAGAGGATGGACAAGATAAGAAGGACGTATGGGGATCAGCTGTATCTTGTGCTGGTTGTGAGCGGGTTGGCAGGCAGCACAAGTCCGGTAGTGATGTTCAAGGGCGCCAATGAGGTTAGGCTCAGCAAGGTTGACGAGATATGGAAGATGCCCAAGATCCCGCATTTCGGGAACGTGGATGACGTTTCCCACGATGATGCACAGGCCAGGCAGAGATGGATGGACGAGATGAGGGTAGGCATTGGCGGGCTGCTGGAGCGCACAGGGATCATGCAAAGGAAGCGCAGGAAGCGCGCAGAAGACTTGATAAGCCTTATGAGAGCAAGCTAGTCAATCGGATCTGAATGCAGCAGCAGTCCACGCACAGCATAGAGCGCAATGCCTTATACAGCGAGCTTATAGACGCGCACTGCCACCTGGATCTGTTTGATGACTATCGCACAGTGGTCTCTGATTCGCGCATTGGGGGCGTGAGTGGGATGATAACAGCAGGCGGCAGCGCGAAGTCAAGCATGGCGGCTATAAGCATAGCCGACGGCATGTCCGTGCTTGCGGTAATAGGCATAGATCCCGCGTACGCCCAGAGCGATGGCGGATTTGTTGCCGGTATGGAGGAGCTGGTCAGGAAGAATCCTTGCGTGGTTGGGGTAGGCGAGGCCGGGCTGGACTACAAGGTGGGGCCGCAGAAGGCGGTGCAGAAGAGGATCTTCGAGGAGCAGATAGAACTTGCGCAGATGCTCGATATCCCAATCGTGATACACTGCAGGCAGGCGATGGATGACGTGATTGGCATAGTAAGGGACCGCGGAGTTGGCAGGGCGATGTTCCATTACTTCGAGGGGGACGAGCAGCAGGCCGCAAGGCTTGCAGAGATGGGAAACCTCATCTCAATCCCCCCGATAGAGTCGGCAAGGAGGAAGAGAGTCATAAGCGCACTTGACATTGACAGCCTTGCGGCGGAGACGGACTCGCCGGCAGTGGGAAGGAATCCGCTTGACGTTATAAAGGTCGTCGAATGGATAGCGGCAACCAGGGGCATTGATTTTGTCTACGCTGCGCAGCGCGTAACGCAAAACGTTAAAAAGCTCTTCAGTTTATGATATAAAGGCTGGGCCCGTAGCTCAGCTTGGATAGAGCAGCACCCTTCTAAGCATCATGGGGAAAGGTGATGGTCGCGGGTTCAAATCCCGTCGGGCCCGTCAGTGCACTTGACCCACTGCCGTCGTAGGCACACCTGAGAGGGACAGCTATAAAAAGGTGCGCTGTATATTGTCAGTCATTGTACATTCACAGATAGGTGAGGGAGAATGCCAGCAAACCAGGAATTTGATACTAAGATAACGCAGATAAAACAGCAGATAGACGTGCTGCTAAACGACAACAGCGTCCCGCGCAATGTCAAGAACGCCCTTGGCGAGGCAAGAAAGGCCCTGGACCAGCCAGACACTGAGTATTCGGTGCGTTCGTCTGCTGCCACGTACAAGATAGACGAGATCAGCAACGACATAAATCTCCCGCCTTATGCAAGGACCGTTGTATGGAACATACTGAGCATGCTGGAGTCCGTAAAGGAGTGAATTGCCGGAAAAATCCGGCCACCTTTTTATAATCCAAGCCCCTATTATGGGCTTGCGGTGATGTACATGCCTGATACTGTGTTGGGAGAACTTGCAAGCAGGCTTGTAAGAATAGCGATTGTCAGCTCCGACATCACAGAGGAAGACGTGAGAGGGCAGGACATGGAGGCATTAATAGCGCAGGTGAGCATGCAGTTTGAGAAGGAGGAGAAGCCTGGGCTGCTAACCCGCGACATGTTGACGGGCCTGATAAAGAAGGGCCAGGAGGAGGTGCCTGTGCAGCCCAAGATCGAGGTGGAGGTATCAGGCACAGTAGACTTCAGGCCGCTGGCAAAGGAGGCCGATGCCATGTACGAGATGCGCTCCGTGCGCACTGACAAGACAGTAGGCACTGTGCCGGATTTCACCAGTCACTTCAATGACAGGCTGAACAGGATAAAGTCGATAATATACGACGGTCAGAGCTCGAAGATGGCCGGAATGGTGCACGACATAGAGAGCATTAAACAGTATGCTGCCGGCAGGGAGATAACCATCGCCGGCATGGTATACGACAAGGTTGTGACAAAGAACGGGCACATACTGGTAACCGTAGAGGATGAGACAGGCATTGCCAAGGTTCTGTTCATAAGGCCCCAGCAGATGCAGGGGCAGATGGCAGAGCTGTTCACAGGCGCATCGAGGATAGTAAACGATGAGGTGATAGCGGTAAAGGGCAAGATATCAGGGCCGTTCGTCATGGCAAGGTCAATAGCGTATCCAGACGTGCCCGTCAGGCAGCGCAAGGCCACAGAGAAGGACCTTGCAATAGCGTTCATGTCAGACGTGCATGTCGGCAGCAAGCTCTTCATGCAAAAGCAGTTCGACAGATTCATATCATGGATGAATGGGAATGTGGAGGAGAAGAGGGATCTTGCTGGAAAGATAAAGTACATAGTAGTGAGCGGGGATCTTGTCGACGGAATAGGAGTGTACCCAAACCAGGACAAGGAGCTGTCAATAGACGACATCTATCTGCAGTACAAGGAGATGTTCGGGCTCTTCTCCAGGATACCGGAATATGTGCACATATTCCTGCTTACAGGGAACCATGACGCAGTGCAACGGGCAGAGCCGCAGCCAGTGCTTGCGGAGGAGTTCTACAAGGACTTCAAGCTCAGCAACATACACCTTGTGTCCAATCCGGGCTATGTCACGCTGGAAGGACTGCGGCTGCTTGAATACCATGGCACTTCCCTTGATTCGGTGATACAGGGCATAGCGGGCTGCAGCTACTCAAAGCCGGAGGGTGCGATGCTTGAGGTGCTCAGGAGAAGGCACCTGTCCCCCATATACGGCGACAATCCGATAGTGCCAGCCAGGAGCGACCATATGGTGATCGACCAGGTGCCGGACATACTGCACATGGGGCACCTGCACAAGAACGGCTACGCGGAGTACCACGGCACCCTGATAGTCAACAGCGGCACATGGCAGTCCAGAACATCCTACCAGGTCAGGCTGGGGCATATGCCTACCCCAGCGATACTGCCGGTGTACGAGACCAAACGCACATCGCTTGCCACAGTGGATTTCAATGGTGCCATATGATGCCTGACATAGCACCGTATTTCAGCTCGCTCTCTGAAGAGTTCGCCAAGGCGTACTCTGTGGCCAAGGCGGCCAGGGCAAAGGGCCTTGACCCGCGCGAGGCAGTGGAGATCTACCCTGCGCCAGATCTTGCCAGCAGGGTCGAGGGTCTTATCAACATGGACGGGATTGCCGGCATGATACGCAGCCTGTCAAAAGGGCAGTCACGAAGCAAGCTCGCATTCAACGTGGTTGAGGAGATATGCAAGGGAAGCAAGTACGACGGATATGAGACAATGAAGAGAATAGAGCTCGCAGTGCGCATAGGCTCGGCAATACTCACAGAGGGCATACTGGTGGCGCCTACAGAAGGCATATCTGGGGTGCGCAGGTACAAGAACGCAGACGGAACTGACTACATGGCGGTAATGTACGCAGGGCCCATAAGGGGTGCAGGAGGCACTGCAGCTGCGCTCTCTGTGGCTCTTGCAGACTATGCAAGGAGGATATTTGGTATAGGAAAGTACAAGCCCACGCAGGATGAGGTGGAACGCTATGTTGAAGAGGCAGAGCTGTACCACACCAGGGCAGCCAGGCTGCAGTACAAGCCGCCGGATGACGACCTCAGGGTCATTGTTGGCAACTGCCCTGTCTGCGTGGACGGTGTGCCCACGGAGCAGCTGGAGGTCGGGGTGCATGCCAACCTGAGCAGGATAGGATACGACGGCAAGGAGCTGGCGATATCCAACAGGGTGAGAGGCGGGGTATCGCTGGTGCTGTGCGAGGGCATAGCCCAGAAGGCCAAGAAGCTGCTCAAGGAGGTGAAGCCATTCGGGCTTGAATGGGACTGGCTGAACAACATTATACGGGTCGATGTGAAGAAGAAGGAAGGCGAAGAGACAAAGTCCGTGTTCCTTGATGAGCTCGTTGCTGGAAGGCCCATACTCGCGTACCCAAATTTCGTCGGAGGATTCAGGCTCAGGTACGGTAGGAGCAGGTTCACCGGCATTGCAGCCAAGGGATTCAGTCCGGCCACCATGATACTGACCATGGGGTTCATAGCCACTGGCACGCAGCTCAAGATGGAATATCCTGGCAAGGGGTGCGTAGCCATGCCCGTAGACACGATAGAGGGGCCGTTCATAAGGCTTAAGAGCGGGGAGACGCTGCGGGTAAACGATGCGCAGACTGCGATCAAATACAAGGATGAGGTGGACAAGATAATCTCGATAGGGGACATACTCATAACGCTCGGTGATTTCAGGAAGTCTAACGCTCCGCTCAAGCCGACCAGCTATGTGGAGGAGTACTGGGAGCAGCAGCTCAGATCTGCCGGATTCCAGGAAAAGATCGACCACGCTGCGATTGGATTCGACCAGGCTTATGACCTGTGTGCCAAGTACTCGGTTCCGATACATCCAAAATTCCTGTACGAATTCCAGGCAGCCGGCAAGGCGCAGATAGTGGCGCTGGCAATGCACATAATACGCAGCTCGGAGATAAAAGGCACCGAGATAGGCAGCGTGGAATACATATCCATGATGGAAGACAGTGGAGTCGGCAGGACATTGGAGCTGCTTAACGTACCGCAGAGGCCTTCTGACGGGAGGATAGTTGTCTACGGGGACCATGCCAAGAGCCTGCTGGCATCACTGGGATTCGTGGACGGGAACGCAAAGATAGGGGCGAACGAGCTGGTTGTGGACCGATACGATCAGAATGCGCAGGACTCGATGGCAATGCTGGCAGGAGCCTCGCGTTTCAGGATACCGCGCAGATCCACGTACATAGCCGCCAGGATCGGCAGGCCGGAGAAGGCCAGGGAGAGGCTCATGACGCCTGCTCCAAACGTACTCTTCCCGATAGGCGCATACGGGGGCAACACCAGGAACGTCACCACGGCTTACGTCACAGGATCAAAGAAGTTCAGGGCAGGCATAAACGCAGAAATGGCCAGGTACAGGTGCGCCAGGTGCAGCAGGATAATAGACGGGCAGTACTGCTACGACTGCGCCAGCAGGGCGAGAGTTGAGAGGAGCTGCCCTAACTGCAATGCCGTGGTAGATGGCCTGCGCTGCCCGAGGTGCAATGCAGAGACAGTTGCATATGAGATAAGGCAGGTGGACCTGTCTAAGATGGTGAGCGATGCCATGAAGAGGCTCTCGGTGAACAAGATGCCGCCTGTGCTCAAAGGCGTCAGGGGAATGACCAACAGGGACAGGGTGACTGAGCCGCTTGAGAAGGGGATCCTAAGGGCCGCGAATGGCGTGTACATATTCAAGGACGGTACTGCGAGGTTCGATGCCACGGATGTGCCAATCACGCACTTCTATCCTGATGAGATAGGCGTTGGCGTAGAGAGGCTAAGGGAGCTGGGATACACAACTGACTACAAAGGCAATGAGCTCAGGGACGTCTCGCAGCTTGTGGAGCTAAGGCACCAGGACGTGATACTCAACAGGAGAGGCGCTGACTACATGCTAAGGACCGCACGGTTCATGGATGAGCTGCTGGAAGGGCTCTACGGCCTTGCGCCATTCTACAATGCGCAGACAATGGACGATATGATAGGAAAGCTGGTCATAACACTCTCGCCTCACACGTCGTGCGGAGTGCTGAACCGCATCATAGGGTTCACGGACGCCAGCGTTGGATTTGCGCACCCGTACACCATAACGGCCAGGAGGAGGAACTGCGACGGGGACGAGGATACCACGATGCTGCTGCTTGATGCGCTTGTGAACTTCTCAAGGGAGTACCTTCCGCAGACAGTAGGCGGGACTATGGACACGCCCCTGATACTGACCCTGAACGTGAAGCCCGAGGAGGTGGACGACGAGGTGCACGTCATGGAGACGGTGGAGCAGTACCCCATCGAGTTCTACGAGAAGACATTCGCATACACGCCGCCGTCCGAGGCAAAGGTCTCATGCATAGAGGACAGGCTTGAGAAGCCAGAGGCCTTCTTCGGCATAGGATTCACGCATGGGTCCTCTTCCACATCGGTGCAAGTATCGCCGAGGAGGAGCACGTACACCACACTCAAGACGATGCAGGAGAAACTGGACGCAGAGTTCAGGCTTATGGAGATGCTTGAATGCGTAGATATACGCGATGCCGCCAGGAAGGTCATAATGAGCCACTTCATACCCGACCTCATAGGCAACCTTCATTCGTTCTCCAGGCAGATATTCCGGTGCTCGGTGTGCAACTCGAAGTACAGAAGGGTGCCGCTATCCGGAGTCTGCCGCAAGGAGGGAGGGAAGCTGCTTCTGACCATATCAAAGGGCAGCATAGAGAAATACCTTGAAGTCGCAATAGCCCTTGCCGACAAGTACAGGCTCGACAACTATACCCGGCAGAGGCTGTACCTCATAAAGGAGGAGATAGGCGAGATATTCGTGGGCGTTGAGGTCGAGGCCTCTGGCACGTACGACAGGCAGCAGTTCAGTCTGCTGAAGTTCGTCTAGCTGCCCTTGCGGTCCTTCTTTGCAACAGCCTCTATGGCATCTTCAAGTATGTCAAGGCCCTGGCGCAGGTGCTGAATGGATATGGTAAGCGGGGGGATTATCCTTATGGACGACTCGCCGCATGGCAGCATCACAAGCCCGTTCTTGAAGCTCTCCATAAGCACAGCATCGCGCTCCTTTACTGCAGGCTCCTTGGACTTCCTGTCCTTCACGAATTCGACCCCTATCATCAGGCCCAGCCCCCTCACGTCCCCTATAAGCTCATTGCTGTTAGCCATGGCCCTTAGCCTCTTTGTTATAAGCGCGCCCTTGCTGCTTGCCTGCGACGCTAGGGAGGCCATGTGCGACTTCACGTACCTTAGCTGGGCGTCTGCGCCGGCAACCGCGGCCAGGTTCCCCCCGAAGGTATTGGAGTGCGCCCCAAGAGGCATGTCCCCCAGCGACTTTCTTGTTACTGTAACTCCCATTGGCAGCCCTGCGCCTACTGCCTTTGCCATTGTATATATGTCCGCCTTGACTCCGAAATTGTCCATGGCAAGGAACTTGCCTGTGCGCATGTAGCCCGCCTGGACCTCGTCTGATACCAGTATTATGCCGTTATCGTCTGCAATCGCCCGGATCTCCCTGGCGAACTCCTTCGGGGGGACTATGTACCCGCCCTCGCCCTGAACAGGCTCCATGAATATTGCAGCGACTTCCTTCGGCGATACCTCCTTTGAGAGTATCGCCTTCTTTATGTGATCGACGCAGGCCAGTGCGCATGACGGGTACTCCTTGCCCAGCGGGCACCTGTAGCAGTAGGCATACGGCGCGTGAACTGCAGCGCCAAAAGGGCCGAACCTTCCCCTCTGCACGCCCTTGGATATTGTGAGCGAGAGCGCCCCCATGGTCCTCCCGTGGAAGGCGTTGTAGAAGCCCATCATGTACTGGCGCCTTGAGAAGTATCTCGAGAACTTTATAGCGGCTTCATTGGCCTCTGTGCCGGAGTTGGAGAAGAAGACCCTTCCGAATCCGGATGGGAACATGGTTATGAGGTTCTCGGCGAACGCCACTGGAGCCTGTGCATAGTAGTCGGTGAATGCCGAGTGCATCAGGGTGTCCACCTGCCTTTTTATAGCGTCCCTCACCTGCCTGGTTGAGTTCACTCCGAAGTTGTACACGGATATGAATGAGGAGAAGTCTACGAACCTGTTGCCGGATATGTCATATATGAAGTCGCCCTCGCCGCGTTCTGCCACAAGTGGGATGTCGCCCTTTGTGGTAGTCATAAGCACCTTGCCGTCCCTTTTGATCACGTTTGCAATCTTGCTTGTATGGGTGTACTGCATCAATGCACCGCATAGAATAGGCCGCGATGCAAATAATAAAGCTGCCTGGATGCGCGTGGCATCAGGGATACGCAGGCTGCGCGCCAAGGGGCGGTTACTGCTTTATCTTGGCGCGGTCTATCTCAAGTGCCTTTGCAACCTGGTCTGTGTCCTTGAGGTCCACTGTCTCTGACATGAACTCAAGGTGCTTGACGTTGCACTTCCTGGGCTTTGGCCTGCTGGAGCTAAGCACCATCACGAAATTGCTGTCGACAACCTTGGTTATCACAGCCCTGTCACCGGCATCTCTGCCGTACTTCTTCACACATATGCGCCCGTCTTCTATCAAAGCCATTGTCTCTACCTATACAATAATTCAAACTTTAGCGTTCCTTGTTTATCCTGTCTATTATGAGCTCGGCGACCTGCTCGGGCTCCTTGTCATTGGTGTCTATTATCAGGTTGAACGGGGACATGTCGTTGCCGAGGTCTATGTTGTACATGGCCTTGTAATGCTTGCTGTTCTCGGTGTCCCTTATCTGGGCGATCCTCATGCATTCCTTGATAGATGAGCCGTCCCTTGCAGACATGCGCTTTGCCCTGTTCTCAAGGCTGGCAACCAGCCACACCTTGTACCCCTTCTTTGCTATCCAAGGCGCGGTGTAGCTTGTTATCACCACGTTTCCGGCCTCTATCTTGCCCCCGAGCTTCTTGTCGGCTTCCTTGTCGAACTCGGTGTCCTTCTCCCTCTGCTTCATGAACTCTATACCCTCCTTTGAGTCCCACCAGCTCAGGCCGTGGGCATCGTATCCCTGATCTATTGCAAGCTCCATCAGTATGTCCCCCCCGCCAACCACCTTCAGGCCCAGCTTCTGGGCTATTATATTGGCTACTGTAGTCTTTCCGGCAGCAGGCAGACCGCATATGATTATGGCTTGCATTGCAGACTTCCCTCCATCAGTGAGATACCATCTGCAGTACGTACGCCCTCTCGCGTATACCTATGTCGTTAAGCTTCATCTCGCCGTGCTCTATCCTGCTTGCCAGCTTGATCACGTTTGCAGAGCACGATGCGCATAGAACGCCTCCGAACTTGCGGGCGTTGGTCGTGGTGCTCTTCCCTCTGTTGGTGCGCGATATGCCGTTGAGCTCGGCCCTGCATATTGCGCAGTGAGGTATCGACGGCTGCCTGCGCGCGTAGTGCACCACGTGCCTGTTCTTTGGAGTGACTCTGTCGAGCCTGCGGAAGCTTCTCGATCTATGCATTGGTTTTGGCAATTCAAACAACTCATTTTAGCGTTCACTTACCGTGCGGCGTGCCATCGGGCTGCAATGGCCCTGACTGCTGCTTCTTGGGCGCCGTGATCCTGTCGTATATTGAGAGCGCGATCGTGGACATGAGGCCCAGTATGAAGGCCACTATTATGAACAGGTATGAATAGCTGGTTATGGCTATGCCAAATATGCTTATGTTAACCGGCTGGTGGCCGAACACCATCGGAAGCGCCACGTAGAACAGTACGAGAGAGACCGGAAGGATCATCAGGGTTGGCTTGAGCTGGTGCTTCATGCTCTCTGAGGTCAGTGCAGCGATCTCGTTCTGCTTGGCCTTGAGCACTTCGGAGCTAACGTCCTTGCCCATCTTACGGAGCTCTGCCATCTTCGAGTTCATCTCCTGCCTTATCTCCTTCATCCTGGCGAAGTTGCCGATCTTGCGCTGTACTACTACCGACAGCGTCACGTACAGTGCTGCTATTACTATGATATCGAGAACGATTGACACTCTATTGCACCTTTACAGGGATAGAAATGGCCCGCGCGGCGTATAGCCGTGGCATGGCCACCCTTCTTACCTACTATATGCATATATATGATATTTAAATATGCCTAATAGCGGCGTCTCAGACGTTGAAATGCTCCTTGATTATCTTCTCAAGCTCCGAAACGGCCTCCTCTATCTTCCCGTCGCTGTTGTATATTATGTATATGGGAATGCTCAGGTATATGGCGCATGAGGACAGGACTGCGAGGTTCACGGCCTTCTGCTCGTCTATCTCGGCCTCCGTGTCGTCTATGTTCCTCCTGACGTGCTTGGCCGAGTCATTATGCCTCCTTGCCCAGATCTCCTTTGCAGTGGCATCTATGTAGATTATGGCCTTTATCCTGATATGCTCAAGCTCCTTTAGGGTCACTCCGGGGACGTAGCGCCTGCCGTACTTTATCGAGAGATGCGTGTCTATTACGGTGTCCACGCCCTCCTCGATTATCTTGTTGAATGCGGTCTCCCTGTCCTTGCGTATCTGCTCGTCGGGCATCACGCCAAGCTTCTCCCTGTCGTCTGTGCCCTCGCGCTGCTTGGCTATCTGCAGCATAATGTCGCCAAGGTTCACCGTGTTTATGTGCTTGCGATTTGCAAGCTCCTTGAGCAGGGTTGACTTTCCTGCGCCAGGGGTGCCTACGAACAGTATTAGTTTTGTCACTGGATCACGCAGCGGCGGGTAATATACTGCACGCTAAGCTTATTATGGCCATTGGGCGGCTCACTCCTCCATTCCGCCCATGCCGCCAGGCATGCCCCCAGGGCCGGCGCCTGCACGCTTAGTGCCCCTGGAGCTAATCATGTCGTCTATCCTAAGTATCGATACAGCAGCCTCTGTGGCGCTGTTGATAGCCTGCGACTTGACCCTGAGCGGCTCTATGACGCCCAACGCTTCCATGTCAGTAGTTACATTGCCGTACACGTCAACCCCAAAGCTCCTGCCAGAAGAGCCCTTGTGCTTGCTCCTTAGCTGTACGAGCGTGTCTATAGGGTCCATGCCGGCGCTCTCGGCCAGGGCCTTTGGTATGACCTCCAGCGCATCGGCGAACGCCTGTATTGCGAGCTGCTCCCTGCCGCCTATGTCTGTGGCCGCGTCCCTGAGCTTCATAGCAACCTCTATCTCGGTGCTTCCGCCTCCTGTGACATACTTGCCGTACTCAAGAGCGCTCGTGAGCGAGCCTATTGTGTCTGTAAGCGCCCTCTCAACCTCATCGGCCGACTGCTTTGTGCTTCCCCTTATGAAGATCGTGACGCTCTTTGGATCCTTGCACTTCTCGACAAAGACCATCTGCTCTCCTGATATCTTCCTTTCCTCTACCAGCCCTGCAAATCCTAGATCCTCAGGCGCGAGATCATCCAGGCTCGTGACCATCCTTGCGCCTGTGGCCTTGGCAAGCTTCTCCATGTCGCTCTTCTTGACCCTCCTTATGGCAGAGACACCGGCCTTTGAGAGGTAGTGCTGAGCGACGTCGTCTATGCCCTTTTGCACGAAGACAACATTGGCCTTGCTCTTAACGACCTTGTCCACCATCTGCTTGAGCATGGTCTCCTCCTGATTTAGGAAGGCCTGCATCTGCTCGGGCGAGGTTATCTCTATCTTTGCGTCGGTCTCGGTCTTCTCTATCTCAAGAGCCACGTCAAGAAGCGCTATCGAAGCGTCTTTTATCAGCTTTGGCATTCCAGGGTGGGCCATCTCCTTGTCTACCAGCACGCCGTTTATGAACTGAGTGTCGTCTATGCTGCCTCCCTCCTTCTTCTCCAGCTTTATGAAGTCCTTGTCTATCTTTATCTTGTCTGCAGACTTGACCGCTACCTGCTGTATGGCCTGCAGTGCGAGCTTCACCAGATACCTCTTTGTGGTGTCGCTGCCTATATTCTTGGAGCCTATTGATATGCGCGCTATCTTCTCGAGCTTGTCAGCATCCCCTATGGATATATCGCTTGAGATCGCCTTGAGTACTGTGAGGGCCTTCTCCCTGGCTATGTCGTATCCCTTTATTATGGCCGCCGGGGGTATGCCCTGGTCCAGAAGGTTGCCTGCATTCTTGAGCAGGTCTCCTGCCACAATGACTGCAGACGTGGTGCCGTCACCAACCTCCTTGTCCTGCGTCTTTGCGACTTCAACCAGTATCTTTGCTACAGGATGCTCGACATTCATCTCCTCAAGTATCGTTGCGCCGTCATTGGTTATGACTATGTCGCCCAATTCGCTTACGAGCATCTTGTCCATGCCCTTGGGGCCCAGCGTCGTCTTAACTATGCTTGCTACCGCATAACCTACCGCTATGTTCGTCCTCTGTGCCTCCTTGCCAAGAAGCCTGCTTGCTCCCTCAGGCAGTACCATGTACTGCTGTCCTCCTAGTTGATTTTCTGCCATAGTTTCCCCTTTTAGATTTATTTTATAAGAAGAATATCACAACACAGTGTTTATGATATGTTAATCCTATGTATAATAGTAAGAACAGCTTTTTATATTTTTCTATAGATCCTTGATCTATACGGCAGATGTCGGTTTATAAAGCATTGGAGCCATAAGTAATGCATACTTGGTGGCTATGAATGACTAGGGCCAGGACAGCTATGGCATTCGGATCCTTTGACGTGTTCCACCCAGGGCATCTGCACTACCTGAAGATGGCGAGCAGGTACGGCAGGCTGATAGTGGTGGTTGCCAGGGACATCAACATAAAAAAGCTCAAGGGAAGGGAGCCGCTGATAGACGAGCAGTCAAGGCTTGAGATGGTCAGCTCCCTCAGATTCGTTCACAAGGCGGTGCTCGGGGAGAGAGTTGCCAGAGGATGGAACGACGTGTACAAGGTGCTGCTCAGGTACAGGCCGGATGTGCTTGTGTTTGGGTACGACCAGAGGATCGATATGCTCTACCTTAGGCAGTTTCTGGACCGGAACAGGCTGCATCCGCGCATAGTAAGGCTGGGACCGTATAAGCAGCAGCGCTACAAGAGCTCCAAGCTCAAGGCCCTCATATAGCTACTTCTTGCTCACATCCCTTAGAAGCGGGTCAAGCTTTTCGAAGAATGACTCCCATGAGTACTTGCGCTCCACGCTGCGCCTGCCTGCCTTGCCCATCTGCTGCGCAAGAGCCTTATCTTCGGCGAACATGAGCATCTTCTCTGCCATCTCTGATGGGGAGCTTACCAGAAATCCCGTCTTCCCGTCGGCCACAGTCTCCCTGGGCCCTCCCTCATTAACCGATATCACCGGCTTGAAGCTCGCCATTGCCTCTAGCGGTATGAAACCATAGTCCTCGTTTATCGCAGCGAAGAGAACTGCACTGGAGCCGGCGTACAGCTTTTTCAGCTCATCGTCGTCTATGTTGGTCTTGAACTGGACGTTGAGGCCTTTTGACATGGACTTGAGCTTCTCGAAGTACTTCACGTGCTCCGGGTCCCTTGACAGGGTGCCTGAGAGTATGAGCTTGTATCCCTTCCTGGCGGTCTTCTTTGTGAACTGGCTGAACGCATTTATTACGTAATCCTGCCGCTTGTTCACCACGAACCTTGATGGATAGAAGAAGTACTTTGAATCCCCGTCGGTATAGAAGTCCCTGAAGTCCACCCCCGGATTTATCACCTTGGAATCCCTGCCGTAGTACTTTGTTATCCTCGACTTGGTGTTCTGGCTGTTTGTTGCTATCTGCTCTATGTTCTTGGTTATGCCCCTTGCCATCAGCTTGTACGTGCCAACAAGCGCCGCGTATATGAGCTTCTGCTTGTACGACCTGTTCTGCATCCTGGTCTCGTAGAGGTCGTAGACCTCTCTTGGGGGCGTATGGCAGTACCACAGAACCCTGCCGTTTCTGTGCCTTATCCACTCGCTGGGGGATATGTGCGGATTGAGCACGTCGTAATCCTCCTTTATCCTCAGGTTGTAGAAATTGTACCCGTACCTGTAGCCCTGCGAGGCTCTGTATGGCAGGCGGTCTGACAGCGGCACATCCTTTCCTATGACCTGCACATCCACATCGCCGAACTGCGGGAATGTGGCCGCCTTGTCGTACTCCAGCACATATATGCTGGCGTTGTAGTGCTGTGCAACCTTTAGTATAACGCGCTCTACGCCTCCCCTCAGGTTCAGGTAGGGCTGCAGTAGGATTATTTTCATGGCCATCTTCAACCAGGCAGCGTGTAGTTATTATGCGCATAGCTCGGCTTTGACGTCACCGTTGGGAGCGGGCCGCTGTAGTTGTCAAGCTGGTATATCATTATAGGTGCGGTCGTATTCACGTAGTTTATCCCTGTGAAGTTGCTCGGATAGGCCAGTGTGAGCCCCTTGCCCACCTTGCCCAGGAAAAAGCCCCTGTAGTATGTTGAGTTGTAGAACTGGGAAGGCGCATCGGTTATTGTGGAGTTGGGACCGTTCGGAGCATACAGCAGCATGAAGCTGATGAACTGGGTTCCGCTTATTATCTGCGAGCCTCCGTAGAACTGCGAAGTCAGAATCGCGTTGGTCCTGCTGCCGTTGGGTGAGAGCAGGTATGTTGCGTTTCCGGTCACAAGGAACGACTCAGGCACACAGTACGTCTGGTTGACTATAGACTGGCCGACTACCACAAGGCCTTTGAACGCAGGCGCTGTGACATTGTTTGAGAACTGGCAGTAGCTGTTCAGGTTCTGCGATATGGATATCATGAGATATGCCGGGTCGTGGGCTACCTCGCATCCGGATGTGCCCAGTGCGTATGGCTGCTTTGGATTCTGCGCCTGCCCCTGCGATACGGCGTAGGAGTAAGAGGTCTGGTTCGTGTCTATGCACGCCAGGAAGTCAAGCGCGCCCCACTTTGGCACGAGCTGGTTGTCCATTAGTATCCACTTGGACTGCACGCTGGCCATGTAAGTGGCAAGCTCCGATGATGTGTATCCGTCCTTTGGAGTGAACACGTACTGGGCGGCCGTTGCGTAGTCCGCGGCAGGCACCGAGTTGTCTCCCCTTATCACCGCGTTGCTGTTGCCGAACCAGTTTATCCAGTCGCCGTAGTCCCACCATGCAAGTATGCGCGGAGCGTACGGGCCTGCGTTCTGCCTCATCCATGCAGTAGCAGCGAGCCAGTAGTTAGGGACTGTGTTGCAGTAGAGCACAGATCCCAGGGTGTTGTTCGAGCTTGCTATGGAATTGCAGTTCGTGTTAGCGGCTGCAGATAGCAGTTCGTATGCTGTAGGCAGCGCAGTTGCCAGAATGATTATGACGCCTACTGCCTGAAGTATGAGCTTTGTCCTATTGCCCAGGGCTGTGGTGTAATACGAGCCTATCTCGCCTATGATAACGCAGATCGCTATTATGTAGCCGACTCCGAAGTGGGGCAGGTATTTCACCTCTATCATCCCTGCAACGGCAACAGGCCATACGGCGGCATACGCAAGTATGCTCGATCTGGAATCCCTGCGGTATATGGCCAGCGTGGCCATCACGGAGAAGAGGGCGAGCACCGCCCACACTATTATGTTCACGCCGCCTATGCTCGCGCCGATGAGGCCAAAGCCTGCTGCGCCGAAATCATAATTCGCGCCAGTGGGGGCGTACTCCTGCACTGTCATGAACAGAGGCGATGAAGGCGTTGTGAACTTCTTGCTGAGGCTGATGTATGAGAAGAAAGGCTTGCCCAGAGGCGTCAGGAAGATCACTATTAGGGCCAGAGCGCCAAGGGCCATTAGTATCTCCATGGATACCTTCAGGTGCACCGTATGCGACGGCTGCTTTCTGAGCAGGTGAAGGGCTATGACAGGATATGCCACGATCTCCATTAGTATCAGGGGGGCCACGAATATGAAGTAGCCCACTACGCCGTAGAGCAGCGCCGTGAGGCCTATGAGGAACGCTGCAAGCACTGCAAGGAAGGCGTAGTTGGCAGTCTGCGATGAGTTCATGCCTGCAAGAGTGCTGTTGCTTGAGAGCCTCTTCGAAAGATAGTCGAGCACGAACACGCCGGCGAGCGAGAATATTGCGAACCCTATGATTATTGGTATGCCAAGGATGCTGGCAGTCCTCTCGGTGAGGGTGGCTGCATAGGCGTTGTACAGTGCATAGGTGATTATTGCTACTATGAGTATGATTACATTCATCTTGTAGAAGCTCATGTTGTCCTTCTTCCTGATCACGTTTATGACTCCCTGGAGCAGTATGTACCCTGCGAATATTCCTGCGGTTACGGTATAGTAGTGCGCTCCGAGGTAGTTTGATGCGAACGCTACTCCTGCAAGTATGGCAAGCCTTGGATCCTCGGGCCTTTTTATCGCAAGCAGATATGCAGCATAGAAGAAGAACAGCGCGAATATGCCCCAGGGCTCCAGAAGCTGCTCGCCTGCTATGAATGTTGTTATCAGAACCGGCATCGCGGCAGTGAGAGCGGCGCCAAGAAGGCCAACCCATTTCCCGTAGTCCTGATAGAGGAACAGGAAGACCACGAATGCCAGCAACGCTGCAGTTATGGGCGGGTAGAAGCTGCTCACCTGAGAGAGCAGCGTTGTGTTTATCGTGGCGCTGCTGGGCGTTGCGCCTGCTATGTTGTACCAGTACGCCTCCAGATACGGCACTATGGGCTGTATCCTCTGTATGGTGCCGTTCGCGAGCATCGGCCATGCAGAATGGCTGTATAGCAGCTGGTAGCCATATGTGAGTATGAACTGCGTGCTCATCATGTCATAGTAAGGATCGAACTCGAAGTACCTTGGTGCCTGGCCTATGCTCATCATCCTTGATGCGAACACCAGCAGCATTATCACAATTAGAGCCACCCACGCGATGTCGATTTTGAATGGGGCCGTGGCGCTTGAGGCAGTTGCGCTGTTTATGAGCCTGCGCTCCTCGGATTCATGCTCCTCGAAGAGCCTGCGCTCCTGCTCGCTATGCGCTTCGAGCATCTTGGTCTTCTCTTCCTGGCCAAGGGACTGAGCCATGCCCATCTCCTCCTTGTGGCGCTTTATTAGATCGTCCTCCTCGCGCTGGTGCTCCCTGACTATCCTTGTGTCTATGCTTAGCGATGATACCTCCCTTCTTACATTCTCCAGCCTCTTGCGCTGGTCGCGCTCCATGTCCCTTCGTATGGAGCTGCCTGTGCGCTTGCTCCCGATTGACTTGATGTCGTCGAGATTGAAGCTGAACGCCCCCTGCCAGAAGCTGCCTGCCACGCCTATGATTGTGAGTATCACCACGTTGACGTTGTACAGGCCAGTGGAGAACGAGAATGCGCTGGAGACTGGCATGAGATATGACTCAAGCCAGATCATCGTGGGGGGGAATATTAATCCGAATATGAACCCTATGCAGACTATGGCAAACATTGGCAGGTCTGTCTTTTTGAGTAGAGCTAGGGCCAAGAAGAATCCAGGCACTATTATGGTGATTAGTCCTATTAGTATTGCAGCCAGTAAAGACATCCAATCATTGCCAGCAAAAAGTAATTAATGCTTGTCTGAGATATCTTATTCTTAACTATTATTAAGGTTGTGCTTAATGCGAAGTGAGGTCTCAATAATAGGTGCCGGTACGGCGGGGCTCATAGCGGCCAAGAGGCTTGGAGAGCTTGGAATAGAGGCTACTGTATATGACCAGAAGCGCAGGCTGGGCATCCCGGTTAGGGCATCTGGCATACTGTCCATAAGCGGGCTCTCTACGCTAGGCATAGATTACTCAGGTTGCGTCACCAACTCTCTGGTCGGAGCCAACGTGCACGCGGCTGGCCACGTAATGCGCATAAGGTCAAAGAGACCTGTCGCATATGTGCTTGACCGCAAGAGGCTAAACGACGCGTGCCATGACGAGGCTGTGGCCAATGGCGCCGCTGTTATTGGATCAAGGAGGATATACGGCGCTGAGCTGGACAGGCTGGCCGGAAACGGGGTTGTAATTGGCGCAGATGGCGCAGTGTCTGCAGTGGCCTCGCACTTTGGGATGGGAGCCTCCCCAGGCATGGTGCTGACGTGGAAGGCTGAATACGAGGTCGAGGCCCTGGAGGATGGAATCGTTGAGCTATTCTTCGACAACGCGGCATACAGGGGCCTCTTTGCATGGCTGTGCCCGAACTCAAGGGACCTGCTCGAGGTAGGAATAGGAGTGGACTCGAGATACGGGAACGCAAGGAAGTCCTTTAGTAAGTTCATAGAGCACAGCGAAGTGAAGAGGATACTGGGGGGCAGAAGGCCTGTAAGCGAAGGGGGATTTCTCATTCCGACCGGAATGAGAAGTCTTATAGCGCGCGATTCCCCGGGAGTGCTTCTTGTAGGGGATGCAGCAGGGCAGGTCAAGCCAACCACAGGCGGCGGCATCATATTCGGCGGCAATGCCGCAATAATGGCGGCGCAGAGCGTCAAGAACCATCTGGATGGCTCTGGTAAGCTCTCTGATTACAGCTCGCAGTTCATGCGCAGGTATGGGCTGGACCTTGCCATGCACTCTGCAATAAATAAGGCATACTCTTCAGTAGGAACTGGTTTTATGGGAAGGGCCATAGACGTGCTGAACGCACTGGGGGTGGATGGATTCTTGGGGGAATACGGAGATATGGATAGGCCCAGCCTAATGCTCAAGAGGTTCTTCCTTAGGAATCTCTCTGTCTGAGCCCTCTGCGCCCGTGTGCCTGATAAGCCTTGCCCCCATACGGTCCCTTACCTCAAGCTCCTTGTTCACCTTGTCCAGATCCCCTTTGGACAGCACCCTTGTGAGTATGTACTTGGAGTAGTCGGCCGATATCTGCGAAAGGCCCAGCATTATGGCGTTTAGCTCTCCGGTCTTTATCCTGAACTCGCCCTCGGGCTTGATCACATCCACGCCGATTGGGGCGAAGTTGAATGCTACATTTATCATCGCCCCCAGGTCGTTGAACAGAACATCTACAGTGGCGTTGGTAGAGTACACGTCCTTGAGCTTTATCGGCTCGTCTATGCTGCCAGTGCAGTATATGACACCTGGAGCCTTTAGCAGCCTGTTGTTTATGAGGTCCACCATCAGCGACTGCAGGTCCTCCTGCTTCTCGCTCTGCATGTCGAAATACAGCTTTGCAAGTATCCCTCCCTTGCGTATAGCTTTCTCCGTTACCTCTGTCACTGACGGCTCTGGCATTTTATCACTTACTGAGCTTCTCTATTGTCTGGCTCATATCTAAAAGGGCTTCTGTCCCATCCAGCATGTCCCTGACCCTCAGCTTGCCTGCCTCGCGCTCCTTGTTGCCCACTATTATAACGTAGTGTATGCCTAGAGAGCTTGCGTACTCCAGCTGCTTTGATATTCCCCTCGTAGTCACGTTGAGATCCACACGTATCCCTGCGCCGCGCAGCGCTGTTGCTGCGTCCGTAGCGTATTGTGTGTTCTCCTGCCCTATCTGCGCTATGAATGCCGCCGCATAGCTCTTGCGCAGTGCGCGCCCTTCTATCAAGTCGAATATCCTGCTAAGCCCTATTGATGAGCCCACCGCAGGGGCGGGAGCCTTCGAGTAAATTCCAATAAGATTATCATACCTGCCTCCGGCAACTATTGTAGGCTGCCTGCTGCCTTCTATCTCAACCACTGCCTCCCATATGGCGCCGGTGTAGTAGTCTAGCCCCCTTGCCAGGGAAAAGTCGATCTCTATCTCGCCCTTGAGCCCGTACCTGCCCAGGGCCGCAATAAGAGCCGAGAGCCTGGCTGCCTCGGGCTTTGAGTCCGGGGCATTGGCCGCCACCTTGCTCAGCTTCTCTTCGTTAGACATGCGCTCTGTTATGAACGAGACGAGCTGCTGGGCGGCATTGCCGTCTATACCCGCCTCCTTGAGCTGCGCTATGGTCTCTGAGGCCCCGATCTTTGGCATCTTGTCTATGAGCCTGATTGCAGTCTGTGACTTGTCCTGCGCTATCTTGAAAAGGCCTATCACTGAGACCAGTATCGGCCTGCTGCTAAGCAGCAGCCTGTAGTTAGTGATGCCAAGGGACTCTATTGCAGTGAGCGACGCGGCTATGCACTCCGCATCGCTCTGCACCTCTGCGCTCCCCACGATGTCTATGTCCGCCTGCATGAACTCCCTGGAGCGCATGCGCTGCGGCTCGTCCTTCCTCCACACGGGGCCTATCTGGTACCTCTTGAACGGGAGTGGGGTGTCCTTGTTCATCGCCATGTAGCGCGCAAGAGGGACAGTGAGGTCGAATCTCAGGGCAGACTCAGAGCCCTCTATGACATACATCTCCTTGGTCTGGCCCTCCCCGTAAGCCTTTGCTGTCAGCACCTTTGTCAGTTCTAGCGCGGGGGTCATGATAGGATAGAACCCAAACCTCCTGAACACCTCTGCTACAACAGAGGTTATCTCGTCCATTGCTATTGCCTGGCTTGGGGCGAAGTCCCTGGTGCCCCTTGGAATATCTATCGTCGAGCCTTGTGGGGTCTTTATAGCCATTTAGATCCGCGTCAGAGATTATTGTCAAGCCACTTCTTGAAAGATTCCTTAGGTACTGCACCAACCGACATGGCCTTTACCTCTCCTTTCTCGAAGAGAAGCACCGTTGGTATGCTCATTATGTTGTACTTGGCAGCTATGTCGTTGTTGTCATCGGTGTTGAGCTTGCCGAACTTCACCTTTGCGCCGTATGTCTTAGAGACATCATCTATGATAGGGCTGAATATCCTGCACGGACCGCACCACTCTGCCCAGAAGTCAACCACAACCGGCTTGTCCGATTTGATAACCTCGCTCTCGAAATTCTGGCTTGTAAAGTCTATCATTCATATCACACTATAGAGTTAGCAGTGATATTGTGGTTTACACAATTATAAGCCTTTTGCAGGGAATTTGGCAGGATGGCGGCGCATTGCACATTATGCGCGGCTTCACTGAACCCTGGAGGCTAAGGTGCGCTTGGCGATCTGCGCCGCTGCCTGGATGCTCCTGAGCTTGGTAGTCAGCACCAGGACTATAACGGCAGAGAGGAGCATGAATCCGGCCCACACCTGTATCTGCGCCGGAGAGGTCACAAGGAACATTATTCCCAGAAACAGGCTTATGAACGCAGTAAGAGGGGGTATGGCAGGAAGGGCAACCTTGTACTTCTTTAGAAGATACATTGTATACAGCATTCCGAACCCCGCCCCGGCCACCACCATGAATCCGGCGAAATAGCTCAGGAAGCTGACATACGCGCTGACTGCAACCATGAGAGGTATGGCCAGATCGCCGCTGCCAAGCTGCACCTGCGACACCAGTGGCACTATGCCCTCGGATATAAGCCTCTTTATCATAGGATCGCTCACCTTCTGCTTCCTGATATCCTTTCTGAACTCCCTTACGTCCTGACGCTTCAGGTACCTGCTTGGTATAGCCTCTACTTCCGATGAGCCCACCAGCAGGGCAAGGTTCATGGATGAGGCATGCTTTGCTATGACCTGCATATGCTTTGTTACGAAAACGGCTATGTAGTCGTACACGGCGATGAAGAGCATGAACAGGAATGCAAGGGCAAAGCCGTTTAGGCCTATCAGTATCCCTACACCCATGCTGGAGGTTATGGCAAGAACGTTCCTAAGCCTTGAGGTCTTGTACTTCACGGCTATCATTGCGATGGTTATCACCGCGGCTGCAATGCCCAGGTAGAGGCTGCTGGCCGACGGCAGAAGCACCGAGAACACTATGAATAGCAGTATGGCTGTGGCAAGCAGCACCACGAACGCTTCAAGCAGCATGAACACTATCTTTCCATTTAGGAACCTGAATATGAACAGAATCAGAGCGGCAAATGCGATGATGTACAGCATGTAGAACAGGGCTGTCTCTACAGTGCCCTGCGCAGTTCCCTGGCTTGATACTACCTGGGCCGCAGACGTGCCAAGGGCTGTGATTGCTATGAGCAGGCCCCCGAACTGCACTATCAGAAACATTGTCATTATGCTGGCCAGCTGCCTGGCCTCTATCTTCCTCTCCAGCAAAAACACCGTAGGACAATGCTTACTCTTCTCTCCTTACTATCTTAAGTATACCTGCCTTTGGAGAATACAGATCTCCGCTGCGCTCCAGCTCGTTTATGTACCTTGTGCAGGTATTGCGGTCTATGCCCTGACGCTCGGCTTCCTCAAGCACTTTTACTATAGGTGCGCCTGTGCCGTCCTGGTCCACAGCCTTCACTATCCCCAGTATGGAATTCATCTTGTTGACTTTCTCCTTGGGGAAGCCTGTGGTCAGCATGTCTATGTCCCTGCGGCCTGTGCTGTCCACCGAGAGCGTCTTGAACATGAACTCGAACAGAGTTATGGCCAGCTCTGCATCCTTTGGCTCTATCTTCTCTGAGAGCCTTGACTTTGTGCTGGCCTCTGCCATCCTTATCAGCCCCTCGATCTGCCTTGGCGTTATTGGCGTGGCGCCCTGCTTTATCCCTAGCTTACGCAGGCCCACATAATAGTCCTCTATCCTCTTGCTCGCCTCTGGCATGAGCCTTGGCTTTACAGTCTTCTTGGCATAGGCTATGTACTTGCGCAGTATATCGGCTCCGAAGGGAGGGGCCTGAACCTGCTCGTAGTCAGTGGCTCCCAGAATCTGTGCGCCTGCAGCCTCGTGCTGCGCCATTATGTGCCTTGCTATCTTTGTGTCCTGCTCCTCGTCCAGAACGTCCTGTATCGGGAATATAAGGTCGAACCTTGATAGCAGAGCAGGAGATATGTCGAACTGCTCCGCAGGATATGCGTTCTTGTCGAATCTGCCGAACTTGGGGTTCGCAGCCGCAAGAACTGAGGTCCTTGCCGTGAACTTTGCGACTATGCCTGCCTTTGCAACGCTTATGGTCTGGGACTCAAGAGCCTCAAGCAGCGAAGACTTGTCCTCCTCCCCTATCTTGTCGAATTCGTCGATAGATACCTCGCCGCCTGATCCAAGCACAAGCGCCCCTGCCTTTAGCGTCCATCCGCCTTCTGAGAACTCGTCCCTCTCGGCGCTTGCAGTAAGGCCGGCTGACGTAGTAGACTTGCCGCTCACGTATATCCCCTTTGGCACTATGGCTGTGACCGCCTGCAGCAGCCTGGTCTTGGCGCTTCCGGGGTCTCCTATGAGCATTATGTGTATGTCGCTGCGTATCGCTCCGCCGTCTATGAGCTTCTTTTCAGGAGTGCCGCCGAACAGCTGCAGCGCCAGCGCCTTCTTTATCTCTTCGTGGCCGTATATCGATGGGGCTATGGACTTTGCTATCTTCTCGAAGATCAGAGGATCCCTTGACATCTCCTTTATCGTGAGCTCCTCGTCGCCGCTTATCTCAAGCTCGGCGAACTCCTTCTGCTTTGGCTTTAGGGATACTACATCGAAGTACGGAGTGAAGAGCACCTTATCCTCCTTGCCCCTGAAGGTCCTGCGCGGCCTTATGCGAAGTATGCCGGTTATGTCCACCCTGTCCCCTGGGATTATGGTGTTTACAAGGTCGTCGTCAAGCAGCACCTCCAGATGCCATGTCGGTGTGCTGCCCCTGAGCCTCTCCAGCGGATCCTGGACCGCAAGCCTCTGCATGTTTACGAACTTCGACTCGCTGTTGAGCTGCTTTAGCGACCTGCGCCTGCACTGCGGGCAGAGGTCTATCTCATCGTCACGCTCCACCTTTACCTCAAGAACAGTGCCGCAGAAGGAGCACTTGAACTTGGCAACATGGACCTTAGGGATTATCTCAGACCTCTTTACCACCAGCGAGTCAAGCGTGAGCATCTTGCCTATGTGCTCGGAGCCCACGTCCTGTATGAGGGGCATGTTCGAATCGTATCCGAAGAACCTTGCATATGCAGGCGGGCCGCCGTCCGGGCGCGGGCTTATCTTCCACAGCGCCTTGTTTGCCACAGGCAGTATTGAGTCGGGATTATCGAACAGCGTCCCTGCGAGGTCCACATCGAACTTCTCAAGGTCTTTGATGTCGATAAGCACGCTCCTCTTCTTGGGGTAGCCTATGTACATCTCCTTTATCTGCTCCGTGTAGTAGGAATTGAAGAAATCAAGGAATTTGTCCTCTATTTCCGCAGCCACAACGGCATCCAGGGCTTCCATGTTATCACTATCCGCTCTCCCCTATAACCTCTTACGAATGATATAAAAATTGTCTCCAAATAATAGAGTAGTGGAAGTAAGCCGGAGGCGCTGGATTGACAAAATTCTACATAACTACAGCCATACCATACGTGAATGCCAGGCCTCACATAGGCCACGCAATAGAGTTCGTAGAGGCGGATGTGATTGCGCGCTACAGGAAGATGCGCGGCGATGACGTATTCCTTACCACAGGAACCGACGAGAACAGCCTTACCAACGTGCTCGCTGCGGAGAAGGCAGGCGTTGATGTGGGAGAGTTCTGCGCCCTGAACTCCGGGGCCTTCAGGAAGCTCGCAGACAGCATAGGGTTGTCGTATGACTCGTTCGTAAGAACAGCCATAGACAATGACCACGCAAAGGTGGCCGCGCTGTTGTGGGGGAGATGCAGCAAGAGCGGCGACATATACAGGAAGGTGTACAGTGGCCTTTACTGCGTGAGGTGCGAGCTGTATTATACAGATAACGAGCTTGTAGAAGGCCTGTGCCCTGAGCATAGGACAAAGCCGGAGCTTGTGGAGGAGGACAACTACTTCTTCAGGCTCTCTGCGTACCAGGACAGACTGCTGGGGCTCATAGAGAGCGACAGGCTCAAGGTGGTTCCGGAGTCAAAGAAGAACGAGGTGATTAGCTTCGTCAAGGCCGGCCTTGACGATTTCAGCGTATCGAGATCGGTTGATAGGGCGCATGGGTGGGGCATAGCCGTGCCGGCAGACAGCTCGCAGATAATGTACGTCTGGTTCGATGCGCTGGGCACATACCTTACAGGTGCAGGCCTGCCGTCTGACATGGAAAGATTCAGGAAGCTCTGGCCAGCAGACATGCACGTCATAGGCAAAGGCATACTCAGGTTCCACGCAGTATACTGGCCGGCAATGCTGCTATCTGCAGGATTTGAGCTGCCAAAGGAAGTATTCGTACACGGATACGTGACCGCAGATGGGCAGAAGATGAGCAAGTCCATAGGCAATGTCGTTGATCCGCAGGTCATGCTAAGCAGGTACGGAGCCGATGCCCTGCGCTACTACCTGATGAAGGGGATATCCACTTTCGAGGACGGTGATTTCTCCGAGAAGGCCCTTAGGGATGCCATAAACAACGAGCTCGTCGGGAATCTGGGCAACTTCGTTAACAGGACGCTGTCGTTCATATACGACAGGCTCGCTGGAGAGGTAGCAGGGCAGGAGCTGGGCGAGGGAAAGCTCGTGATGGAGAAGGTACATGCGCTTGCCAGGGAAGCCGCTGCGCTGCTGGATGAGGGGCAGCTGAACCAGGCACTGCTAAGGATCATGGAGATATCAAGCGTCGGGAACAAGTACTTCCAGGAAAATGAGCCATGGAGGCTGTTAAAGGAGGGGGATAGCGGCGCAGTTAACGGGATACTGCTCGTATGCGCCAACATATGCAGAACCCTTGGCATACTCATATGGCCTTACATGCCGTCGGCATCCGAGAAGTTGCTGGCTTACATTGGGCAGGAACGCCGAGAACTTAAGTACGCTACAGAAC
This sequence comes from Microcaldota archaeon, assembly GCA_027314465.1. Lineage (GTDB taxonomy): Archaea > Micrarchaeota > Micrarchaeia > Micrarchaeales > CABMGC01 > JAJZNA01. The sequence continues at coordinate 1,939 of DAHVAU010000024.1, read as the reverse complement.
TGCTGCACGGATTCTCCGTGGGCAAGCCAGTCATATTATTCAATAAGGTGGAGTGAGCCGGCTCTTCCGCTACTTCCCCGCAGTTCTAGTCTTTTTATACCTTACACTCTATGGTTATGGCAGTGATGAACGAGAACTGTCTGATTCGTGATGACGATCTTGAGTGCTGACTATGGCAAATATATCAAGAGGCTCGATAAAAAGGCTTGTAAAAGAGCACTTCAGCGTTGGCATTACAGATGGCGGCGCGGATGAGCTGGCCTTCATACTGGAGAATGAGGCGAAGAGGATCTCCAGCTTTGCAGTGGACAATGCAAAGAGGAGCAGCAGGGGAAAGGTTACCAAGAAGGACATAGTAGACTACGCGATAAAATGGCGGCACAATGCCCCTGGTTCTGCATAAGAGCGGTGACGAAAGGGTAAGGAGCGGGCCTTATTCTAGGTATGGGACAGAGGTATTCTCGATTGCAGAGTGCACCGCAGAGGGAATACTGATAACTGAATTCGAGAGCAGTGGGCAGGTTGTAGATCAGGTGTACAGCAAAGGCCATGGAAGAGGCGTTGATGCTGCATTAAAAGAGTACATAGCTGCTGGAGACACCGAGATAGTTGATGCAGAAAAGTATGAGGGAGTTACAGCCGGCTTTGTGTGCGGGGCGTGCGGGCATGCGGGGCTGAGAAGGGAGCTTGACCTAAAGCATCCGTCTGAGATACATGACGTGCCGGTAGTGCCGATTTTTGTGTGCGGGGCGTGCGGGGCGCGCCACTACTCTATGACTGATAAGTACCTCAAGGCTCTTGTGAAGTCCAACAGGGGCATGTTCGGGAGCAAGGAGCTTGAGGAGATGGACTCTGACACGGAGGCGTCGGTAGCATCGATGCAGGAGTACATAATAAGAATTTTTGCATCCAAGAAGATTAACAGAATGAGGTAGTGGTCGTGGGAATAAACATATCTGATCTTTACGGAAAGAGAATACTTACGCTAGGAGGACATCTGCTAGGCGAGGTCAAGGGAGTGCTGCTTAACATGGAGGAGCAGAAGGTCTCCCACCTGTTGCTGGACAACATGGATAATCTGACAAGGAGCAGCAATCTTCGGGCTGATTTCATAAAGCACAGCATAGCCTACAAGAGGGTCAGGAAAGTATCCGACGACACTGTTGTAGTGAGCGAGCAGGAGTAAGGTCTATTTCTCTAGTGCGCGTTATATGGACCGCAAAGGCCTTGACAGAATATATGATTTTGCTGTCAAGTCAAACAGGATAAAGGGCCTGAGGCGCACAGGATGGGTAATGTCAGGCATAAAACATCCCGAGCACGTAGGAGATCATTCCTTCAGCACCGCAATGCTCTCGTTTCTCATGGCGCATAGAATGGGGCTTGATGCGCACAGGTGCATGCTCATGGGCCTGATGCACGATGTCCACGAAGCAATAACCGGCGACATAGCCTCAAGGCCAAATGAGAGGGACCAGAAGTACACCAATGCCAGAAAGAAGGCCATGGAGAAGAGGGACACGCTGCTCATGCTCTCGCTGCTGCCCGCAAGCGAGAGGGCCTATCTTGCGAGAGTATTCAAGGAGCTTGAAGCAGGAATGACACGGGAGAGCAGGCTGGTAAAGGAGGTAGACAGGCTTGACGTGGCCCTTCAGCTGCTTGTGTACGGCAAGCGCATGGGAAAGGCCAGACGCGATGAGTTCATCTGCTATGCAGACAGAAAGATAACTATGCCCGAGCTCAGGTACATGCTCGACAGGGCCAGAAAGGAGATCCCGGGCTCTTAGTCTGTAGAGACTTCCTTTGCGAGCGCGGATCTCTTTTTTGCAAGCACCCTGTATCCGCAGTACTGGCACCTTATGAACTTCTCAAGGGACTTTACCTCCCTTCCGCAGTGTATGCATACGTATGGCATAGTATCAACTATTTCTTGGCGTTA
>DAHVAU010000019.1 GCA_027314465.1 Microcaldota archaeon | reverse complement strand
AGCTCTATACGAGTCCGATACCAAAGGCACAGCTGCAGTTTTCAGGGAGATAGATGGCTGCGTAAGCATGTGCATAAATGCCATCAGATCCGGTGACAATGCTGAACTTGGAAGGCAGATGTCACGCAACCACGAGCTGCTGCGCAGGCTAGGAGTGTCCTCTGCCATGCTGGACAAAGCGGTATCTGTTGCGCTTAGCGCAGGGGCTTATGGAGCAAAACTCTGCGGAGGGGGCGGCGGAGGGATAGGCGTGGCCCTTGTATCAGATGATCAGGCAGCGGGAAGAGTCATATCTGCCATGCTGGCTGAAGGATTCGAAGCGCAGAGAGTCGAAGTGGCAATGGACGGCGCAAGGCTGCAGCGTTAAGCTACTCCAGTCCGGGATAGATCAAGGTCTATTACATCAAGCTCCTTTCTTGTGAGCCAGAACTTTCTCAGGCGCTCCCTTGACGCGTCGCCGTCGCACAGGGCCGCAATGGCATCCCGCCCCCCTGCGCCCGGCAGCCTTGCAACTAGCGCCCCGTTCTGCTTGCTCTGCTCTATGAGCTTGGAACAGTCATCAGGTTCTATGTCTACTCCGCTCAGAAGCCCAAGCTTCCTTGTGAGCGATCTTCCCCTGTCAAACGCCTCTCTGAAATCATCAGCGCCACCGTGATCCACCAGGCGCAGTGCCTTAACGGCCTTCTTGTTCTCTTCGTTTATCTCGCCAATCAGCTCCGCGTATGTATGCGGATCCCGGAGCTTGAACTGCGATACGCTGCCCAACGCTTTTGTAGTGGACATGGACTCTCCTACGAAGTTAGCGAACAGGAGCCTGAGGTTGTTTGCAATGTCGAATTTCTCTGCCGAGCAGTCCCACTTCCTCTTCACCAGCTGCGTAAGCTGCTGGTTTTGGTAGTCGGGCCGTAACTCCCCGAGCATTTCCGGGGAGTAGCGCGTGTAGAGTATGCTGCCATACGTAGCCGCTGCAATGTCAAATCCGCTCCCCACCTTTCCGGTGGCAAGGCTATGGGCTATCTGCGCCAGCTTATTCACAGTGTCAAGGTCACTGGTCCCTACGCCGAACTCCTTCAGGATGCTGCTAACTGCAGCCACTGTCACTGCAGCGCTGCTGCCAAGGCCGCTTTTCACTAGCTTTCCTGAGGATATATCATACGAAAACGGCCGGTCGTTTGTAGCGGTGAGATCGAATCCCGATATCCTGGCTCCTGCCTCTGCTGCATAGCGCGCCGCCACTTCTGCTGCGGTCTTGAGTAGGGCAAGTTCCTTGGGGATGCTGACAGATATCTTTCCTGTGTAAGGATCTATAGTGCCATCAGCATGCATTGCAATGTGTGGGGACCTTAGCGTCACACTCTGATCAGTATTCCTGCTGATCTCAGCACTTACGTATGCATTGACTGTAGTGACAAGCGCTATGTTTGGCCTTTCCAGTACGGAATACCCGCCTATCCACAGTATCTTCCCAGGAGCCTTTACCACTGTACTTGCCTTCATGTACTCATCCGATGTGCTCTTTTACCATGTCCTTTGTTATGAGCGCCGCATGCGGGTCGTCAAGCATCTTCGGCCCGCTGCCAACCTTTGATGTCTTGACATACTGCACAGAGCCGTCCTCCAGAAATTCCTTCAGCATCTTGGATACCTTGGGCTGGTGCTCTTGCGTGGTGATTATGTTCGCATTGGGTCCAGCGTCGAAGGTATATCCGCATATTGTCTCGCCCACAGACATGTTGAGCTGCTCTACCGCATCCATCAGCGCGTATGATGCAGTATTTAGGTATCTTATTGAAGGCACTGTGCTAAGCATAAGCGCGTGCATCTCGTTGCTCTCTGCCATGATGATCTGCGCCAGCTTGCCCATATCCCTATTCTTGTACGCCTCTATCAGATTTCTTGCCCTTGCCTCTGCAGATTCTGGCCGAGATCTAAACAGCGGATTGGTGTCTGCAGTCTGCTTCATGCCAGCCCTTGATGACACCTTCTTCTTGCTCTGCGATACTACCACTATGTTATCCACAACCTCCGGCCAGTAATCCTCGGCAAATAGCTGCTGCGCATACGAGTCGCTCCCATCTGCCCTGGTCCCTTTTCTCCACATTACAATGCCCCCAAGCATGCTCCTGCATGCGCTTCCGCTTCCCTGCCTTGCAATTATCGACATTGACTCTGCGTTAAGCCCCGCCTGCAGGGCCGCATTTGCAGCGTATACGAGTGTTGCTATGCCGGATGCGCTGCTTGCCATCCCGCTCGCGGTTGGGAAGTGGTTATGCGAAGCGATAAGCATCCTGGCATCAGATCCCGCAGCTTTCCTAAGAATCTCAAGTATCTGCATGCGTTCCTTGAGCTCCCTGTCGCCAAGGTCCTGCGGCTTGCCGCCAAGGTAGAAGACGTCTTCGTCCAGTGCCTCAGAGAGCATTACGCTAGTGACAGTGCGCAGCACGGCATGGTCAAGGGTCATGCTTATAGAGGAATTATAAGGCAGTATCAGTCTCTCGTCCCTCTTACCCCAGTACTTGACGAACGCTATGTTAGGGGAGCCCTGCGCTGTGAATATCCTGTCCAGGATCGGCATGGTAGAGTCTCGCTATCCATCTTAAAATATCTTTGGTACGCCGTGCGATTATTGACGCAGTGTATGCGGCATTGCCCGCATGGCGGCGATGTGCCTTACCATTTATAAATTCTTATCCTAGAATCTAAATGTTTGCATGATCATACTTGGCTACGCATTTACTGCAGTGTACGTAGCGCTGCTCGTGTGGCTCTTCGCATCGATATATCTGTCAAGGCGGCGCATAGCGGCATCCTTCAGGGGAAGGATCAGCCAGACAACGCTGCTTATAGCACTTGCGGTCATAGCCTTTTTCGTTCTCTTCTCCATCAAGTACGTAAATCCCGCAGAGCAGCTCTACTTTGACGAGAACATATACCAGGGCATGGCGCTCAACATACTTGGCCATGGAAACGCGCTGTGGTGCCAGTACGGGACTGCGCATCTGTCATCGTGCGGAGCCAACCTGATATACCACGACCCTGCAGAGATGTCGTTCTACCTGGCTATTGCCTTCGGCATATTTGGAATAGGCACCGCAACTGCGTACGGGTTCGAGCTTGCAGTAGGCGCACTCTCAATATTCCTGGTGTTCCTACTCGCATCGCTAATGTTCGGGCGCAGATCAGCAGTAGCATCCGCCGTAGTATTTGCGCTCATACCTGAGCTGTTCATATGGTCTAGGACACAGGCCGTGCCAAACCTCACTCTGATGGCATTTACTGTGTTGGCATTCCTTGCGTACGAGGTATACAGGAACGCAAGGAGCTGGAAGACCATGGGCTTTTTCCTGGCTGCCCTGGGCATGGCAGTATACGTGCGCATAGAGGCCGGGCTGCTGATACCGATATTCGTAGTCATGGAGCTGCCGCTGATCCTGCACTATGCCCGCAGAGCCAAGCAGGCGCTGGGCAGCAGCAGGGCAGTTTACATAGCCGCGGTTATTGTGGCGTTCGCAATTCTAATAATGCCTGACATATACTATGTATCATACGAGGCCAGTTCCCTCAACTACGGAAGCGGAGCTCTATGCGGGTCGAGCAGCACCTCTACATTCTCCCTATCAAACTTTATGTGCAACATAAAGGCAAACACAGGCTTCTTCCTAGGGGCATACAACTCAGCAGGCTACTATCCGGCGTACTTCGCACCTCTTACCACGATAATAGCCATAGTTGGCGTCGTACTAATGCTTCTGTTCGGCAGGCGGGAGGATAGGCACTATGCAGTTGCACTGGGCCTTTGGGTGCTCGTCTTGCACGCGTTCTATGATGCCTTCTATGCAGGTTCAGTGACGTACGGAGTTGACGTAAGGTTCATGCTGGTGATATATCCTGCGATAGCCATATTCGCAGGCTATGCAATTGCAAGGATAAGCGAGGAGCTGCCAAAGCTGTCCTTCGGGCTGCAGAAGCTGCGCAATGCGTGGATGCGCGGTATAGTGGCGTCTATCGCGCTTGCGCTGCTGCTGCTAGCATTCGCAGTGTTCCCCTTCTATAACGCCCTGGGTACTATAACTCTGCCCACCTCGCAGATGCCCCAAGAGCATCTGCCCATGGCAGCCACGAATTTCATATACGGCAATGCATCTGCAGTTCCGAGCAACTGCCTGGTATTCTCATTCACCCCGGACATATGGTACGAGTACAACAGGAGCGCGGCGCAGATTGGCTATCTGGGATCTACTAATAGCAGCTTCACTGCGTTTGAGTCCGGATTCAGCTGCTTTGTGCTGGACTATGGATACTGGTGCAACGTGAGCCCCTACAACTCAGGCGAATGCCCAGGGTACCTCACCACGTACAACCTCACCACACTCGCATCGACCAATGTATCTGGCAGCAACTTCGCGCTCTACAGGATGAGCAATTACAGGCCCTGAAACCGTTATGCAGACGCAAACATGGCGAAAGTTTTAAATATCTTATTGTGGCATTATTTATCTGCTTTTCTTAGGAAGGTTTAAAATACTAATCCATAATGCGTGATACTATAGGGGATAAAATGGCAAAACAGAACAAAGTCGCAAAGAATGCGAGAAAGAACCAGCCACCTGAGATTGAGATAGAGCCGCCTTCACCAGCAGGCTTCGAACCCAGGAGGGCAGGCATCCCAAGGATGACGGAGCAGGGCAGCGACATCAAGAAGTGCCCTAGCTGCGGCAGCATGGACATAATATTCGATAATGAGAAAGGGGAGTACGTGTGCAACAACTGCGGCCTCATAATAGAGGAGAACGTCACGGACGTGGGGCCGGAGTGGAGGGCATTTGATGCCGACCAGCGCAACGCCAGGGCAAGGACCGGAGCGCCTATAAAGTACATGAAGCCAAACAAGGGCCTTGTCACCGAAATAGACATGTATAACAAGGACATCAGGGGCACCAAGCTGCCTTCAAAGAGACAGGCACAGCTATACAGGATGAGGAAGTGGCATAAGAGGGCGAGCATTGCAAGCTCCAGCGAGAGGAACTACCTCATAGCATTGCCTGAACTCAACAGGGTGGCAAGCTACCTTGGCCTACCTGACAATATCAGGGAGCAGGCAGCGCTACTCTACAGGCAGTGCGTCAAGAACAACCTGATAAGGGGAAGGCCCATAGAGACTGTTGTGAACGCTGCGCTGTATGCAACGTGCAGAAACGCCGGAATGCCAAGGACTCTTGATGAGATAGCGCAGGTTTCTGGCGTTCCTAAGAAGGAGATAGGCAGGTCGTTTAGGGTCATAGCCCACGAGCTGCACCTCAAGATACCTCTCACAGATCCCTCAAGCTACGTTCCGAGATACGTCTCTGCTCTTAAGCTAAGCGGCGACGCCCAGGAGAAGGCAGTGCTTCTGCTCAAGCAGGCCATGAAGAAGGGGCTTGTAAGCGGAAGGAGCCCTACCGGAGTGTCGGCTGCGGCGGTGTACATAGCAGGCGCGCTTGTAGGCGAAAGGAGGACCCAGAAGGAGGTCGCCGATGTAGCAGGAGTCACTGAAGTGACTATAAGAAACAGGTACAGAGAGCTCAAGAAGGAGCTCAACATAGACGTGAACCTGTGAGCTTTCTGCTCACAGGCCGCGTATAGATGGCGCTTTGATGGACCGCCTGCTGGCCATGGTAGCGGCATTCTCAGTACTACTTCTAGCTGCGCCTGTGATGGCACAGGGGGCAGTGAGCGCCAACTATACATCAGCATATGCAAACTCCACAGTATCGGCTGCATATGCCTACGTAAACACTGTGAATGTCAGCGGCTACCTGATCTTCCAGCCGAACCTTACGCGCTCGCTTACCTATCTGCGCATGGCGCAGGGCAATATAACAACGCATCCAAGTCTTGCGGTATACTATGCGAGCAGGGCGCAGATACTGGCAAAGCAGCAGTACGACCAGATAAGCCAGTACAGGTACCTGTCGGTTGTTATAATGATCGTTGTGACTGTTCTGCTTGCCGTGCTGCTTGCCAGGATAATGAGACCTGTAGCAAGGAAGAGGAGGGGCAGATCGTCCGGGGCCGGGAACGATGGTTGAACGCAGCAGGGTTCTGGGATACCATAGGCAGGCGCAGGGAAAGACTGAAGTAATACCCAAGGTGCTTCTTGAGAACGAAGACGACCTGTCAACATACTACACCCCAGGAGTGTCATACGTTAGCAAGGAGATATATAGGGACCCTGGCCGCGTATATGACTACACTACCAAGTCAAACACCATAGCAATAGTGTCTGATGGCACGCGCATACTGGGCCTTGGCAACATAGGCCCGCAGGCAGGCCTGCCTGTGATGGAGGGCAAGGCTGTGCTGTTCAAGAGATTCGGTGGCGTGGATGCTGTGCCAATGTGCATCGGCACCAGCGACGAGGATGAGATAGTAAGGCTCGTTAGGAACATAGCCCCTACGTTCGGCGGCATAAACATCGAGGACATAGAGTCGCCTAAGAGCTTCAGGATAGTCCGTAGGCTGGAGAGGGAGCTTGACATACCAGTATTTCACGATGACAGGCAGGGCACAGGAGTGGTTGCACTGGCGGCGCTGCTTAATTCGCTCAAGCTGTCTGGGAAGGGAAAGGACTGCAGGATAGTGATCAACGGCGCCGGCTCTGCGGGATTTGGGATATCCCTGCAGCTCGCCAACTCGGGATTCAGGAATATCGTCGTGTGCGACAGGGCAGGGGCCATATACAGGAACAGGAAGGGCGACATGAACGACTTCAAGACACAGATAGCTGCGCACACTAACAGTGCAAGGAAGTCCGGAGCGCTGGATGAGCTTCTGCACGGGGCAGACGTATTCATAGGAGCATCGTCTGCAGGGGCGTTCAAGAAGGATTACGTGCAGCTTATGGCGAATAGGCCAATAGTATTCGCTCTAGCAAATCCGGATCCAGAGATAGAGTATGAGGACGCCATAGATGCAGGTGCGTACGTTGTGGCAACTGGGCGCAGCGACAGGCCCAATCAGGTCAACAATCTTCTCGCATTCCCTGGAATAATGAGGGGCCTGCTCGATTCACGGGCAAGGAAAGTCACCTATCCAATGCTTCACTGTGCTGCTGTAGCCCTAGCGCAGAGCGTGGGGCGCAGGCTATCAAGGAACTGCGTAATACCAGGTCCGTTGGAGCAGGGATTCGCGCTGCGCTCGGTACCAATGATCTCTGCCAGGGTCGCACAGGCCGCGGTGCGCGAAGGATACGCACGCCACAGGATATCATACTCTGCTGCAAAGATCCGCGCGCAAAGGCTCATAAGAAGGTACAGGATCATGGAGAGGTCTACCAAGAGGTACCTTGTAGGTCCAAAGACGAGCAAATAAAAGGCTTGGCATGACCATTATGATTGTGATTTTATGGTAGAAGTTGGAGAGAGCATGCCAAGAGCGAAGCTGTTTGATACCGAGCTGCAGCCCGTAAATCTTTCAAAAGCGGTGAAGAAGGGCACTGTTGTGCTGGCATTCTTCCCTGGGGCGTTCACAGGCGTGTGCACCAAGGAGCTGTGCACTTTCAGGGATGACCTCTCGAAGCTCAACAGCGTCAATGCCAACATACTGGCAGTGAGCGTTGACGGGCCATTTGCAAACAAGGCATTCAAGGAGAAGCACGGACTAGGCTTCCCCATACTTAGCGACTACAGGAGGAAGGCAGTACGGGCATTTGGGATAGAGCTCAAGGATTTTGCTGGCCTGAAGGGATACACTGCCGCTAAGAGGGCAGTATTCATAGTATCGCCAGATGGCATAGTGAAGTACAAATGGGTATCTGACGACCCTACAGTAGAGCCTGACTACGCAGCCATACACGCTGCGCTATCTGCCATGGCGCAGTAGGCCTGCGCCAGCAGCCATTCATTTATGCTAAAACGTGTTTACTATGGCAAAGAACCCCGATCTGACACAGAGACTGTTTGTTGAGGCGCTAGGCACATTCTTATTGGTGCTTATAGGCGCAGGATCCATAATAACTACGAATTACTTCATGCCAAATGCGCCGTCCAATCTGCTTATAGTGGCAATTGCGCACGGGATGGCCCTGGCCATTGCAGTGACAATAGCGATGGGAATATCCGGAGGGCACATCAACCCCGCAGTTACAATAGGCATGCTGGTCACAAAGAGGATAAAGGCATTGGATGCGTCAGCATATATAGTGGCGCAGGTGATAGGGGCGTACATAGGCGCGCTAGTGCTTGCAATCGCGCTGCCTGCTGTGGCAGGCTATGCAGTATCCTGGGGAGCGCCATCTCTTGCCATAGGAGTGAGCGCTTACCAGGGCATTGCTATCGAGGCCATCATAACGTTCGTTCTTGTCATTGCAGTGTTCGGCACTGCTGTTGATGAGAGGGCGCCAAAGATCGGCGGCCTGGGCATAGGCATTGCGCTGATGATAGGCATACTTATTGCAGGCCCGTTCACAGGTGCAGCTGCCAATCCGGCGCGCGCTCTTGGCCCTGAGCTATTCTCGCTGAATTTCACCAACTGGTACGTGTACTGGATAGGACCTATACTAGGCGG
>DAHVAU010000016.1 GCA_027314465.1 Microcaldota archaeon | reverse complement strand
ATAGAGGCCAGGATGTTCAACTATGAAGGGCAGCTTAGGGAGTTCGGCGCGATAAGAGTGCCTGTTCTAGCCATATTCGGGGAGTTGGAGGATGCTCCGAAAGACGTTGGCGCATGCCTGGAGATGCTTGGTGAGCGCACTGCATCAAGGCACTTCTCATCGGCAATCATAGAAGGCGCAGGCCATAGCTTCGAGGGCACGGAAAAAGAGCTTGGAATTACAGCGTCACGATGGGCGGCTTCCCTCTGACCTGCAAGTATGACAAGCAATAAATACGCGCGGCATTATGATACCTGCATGTCAATAGAGAACTATGGCGCCGCCGGTTTCGCCGGCATACCTGGTTCTGAGCTGGGGATCCTGTTAGTCATAATAACAGTACTCGTAGCCGTTCGTATTTACAGGAGCATAAGAGGGATGAAGTTCACTACAACCACGCTGTACAGGCTGCCTGTGATATACCTTGCCCTGACTGCAATAGACCTGCTGGCAGTCAATCCGTCATACCTTGATGTAGTGGTAGCTGCTGGCGCTCTGGCCATAGGGACCGTGATAGGGCTGCGAATAGCAGGAGGCGTGAGATTCTTCACCAAGGGCGGCGCAGTCTATTACAGCAGATCCCCTGCGATAATGATCATATGGCTCTTATCATTCATAGGCAGATTCGCAGTGGAGATAGCGTACCCGGCAGTGCCGATTGCCGCACTTGCAGTTGACATTGTGCTTGCAGGCACGACAGGGATGATAGTAGGAGAGGCAGTTCACATCAAGAGGAACTACGAGTCATACAGGAAGAAGATTGGAGCGCCTGAGCAGTGAGCCTGGAGGCGCGCAATGAATCCGCTACGGTGGGGTCAGGAGATGGCCGGGCACTGCAAGCGCACCTATTACGTACGAGAGTACGGATGCAGTGAACAGGAATACCCAGAACAGTACAAGCATCAGGAACCAGACCTTCGGGTGCTTGGATGTCCTTCCTGGCTCAAGATCCAGTATGAGCGATACAGGAAATGCGAATATCCCTGTCAGGCCAAATGAGATGAATAGGCCCAGCAGAGCCATCGGCGCCTGGGTAAGCCCTATGGAGAACCCTTCTACCCCGTAGTATATCACCATGACTCCCAGAAGCAGCGAGAGCAGGCCAACGTAATGCATCGGGATCCCGGTCCTCACAGAATACGCGAACCCTATAAGCACTATGCCCAGCCCTACCAGAGGATCGAAGAACAGTATATTGTAGCTTCCAGGCAGCGGCCAGGTGAGCTGCCCCACTATGCCCATTATGAATAGGTATACGCCAAGAGCACCTAGGGGAAGTATTCCGCCGCTTATCGTGCTGTATATGTCCATGCGCCTGCGCTTCCTGTACTCTTTGTATACCCCTGCAGTCATGTACAACGTAAGGAAGCCTACGAATCCCAGAGAGAGCAGCAGGAACGCGAGGTTATCTATCATGCAAATGCCAACCCTATACAAAGAGTGTACGGCAATGTTTATATTGATATATGAAATACCATTGCTGGAAGGCGGGGCGAGGGCATATATGCAACGGCACACAGCACAGCAACGTATTTTAAAATACCATGCAATATATAAGTGGCGATAGCATGGTCGAAGCATATTGTGTAAAGTGCAAGGAGAAACGCGAGATGAAGGACGCAAAGCAGGTAACTATGAAGAACGGAAAGAAGGCCACCCAGGGAGTCTGCCCTGTCTGCGGCACAAAGATGTTCAAGATAGGCGGATAAGTTTTTGCTTTGAGTGACTGCCGGGAGACGTGTCCCGGCGTCTATTTCTTTCCGGCCCTGGCGCACCTGTTTTGGTGCTGTTTTTATACCTTGGTAGAAGAATCTGTTTATGAAACGCGGCAACATCGCATCCCAGGGCGCCGCAAGGAGCGCTAGAGGGCTCGGTTCTGGAGAAGCTAGACGACTGCTGGAAAAGTATGGGTACAACGAGGTAAGGCCTAAGAAGAAGAACCCGTATGCCAAGTTCCTGAGGAAGTTCTACGGGCCTGTGCAGCTGCTGCTGTGGCTGGTAGCCATACTGTCTTTTGCAACTGGCCGCATGGACGACTTCTACATAATAATAGTGCTTCTTGTATCCAATGCCGCGATAGGCTTCGTTGAGGAGCGCAAGGCCGACAGGTCGGTGGAGGCTCTTAGTAGCATGCTCGCATCAACCACCCGAGTGCTCAGGGACGGAACGTGGGAAGTACTGCAAGCAAGGCTGCTGGTGCCAGGAGATGTGATAAGGGTCAGGCCTGGGGATAGGATCCCGGCTGATGCCAAGGTAGTTGAGTGCGAACTGCTCGAATCTGACGAATCAGTCATAACGGGAGAGTCCATGCCGGTTGTCCAGACGCCCGGTGACATGTTTTATCAGGGAGCCACGATCAAGAGAGGCGAGGCCACTTGCATAGTGACAGGTACAGGGCCCAGTACAAGATATGGGACCACAGAAAAGCTTGTGGCCATAGCAAGCCCAGCCTCGCACCTTGAGGAAGCCATAATGAGGCTTGTCAAGTACCTGGTTGCTGGCGATGGTGTGATAGTTGCAGCTATGTTCCTTTACGGCGTGTACGTATTCCACATGCCGCCCCTCACACTCATACCCTTCCTGCTCGTTATCTTCGTTGCCTCGGTTCCTGTGGCGCTGTCGGCAGCGTTCACTGTGTCGATGGCACTTGGGACTGAGAAGCTTGCAAAGAAGTCAGTGCTTGTAACAAAACTTGAAGCCGTTGAGGACATAGCCACCATGACCATACTGTGCACCGACAAGACAGGCACGCTCACACAGAATGCAATAACGGTCAAGGAGGTTATAGCGTACGGATGCACTGAGCAGGAGGTGCTCAGATATGCCGCCGAGGCATCTAGGGAGGAGGACGAGGATCCTATAGACATGGCCCTGCTCGAGTACTCCTCTGCGATACACGTAAAGGCAGGAAGGCGCCTGTCCTTCAGCCCGTTCAGCCCTTCGACAAAGAGGACAGAGGCGCTCATTGCGGATAATGGCACCAAATACACTGTGAGCAAGGGAGCCACATGGGTCATAACAAAACTTGCCAGCAGCGCACCATCGGCAAAGAAACGTGTCGATGCGGATGTGGAGGCATTGGCAAACAGAGGGCTCAGGGCCATAGCAGTTGCAGTGCGCAAAGGCAGCGCGCGATGGTCGCTGGTTGGATTGATTGCTCTGTACGATCCGCCAAGAAAGGAGGTGGGGCGCCTTATAAACGAGCTCAACGATCTGGGCATATCAGTGAAGATGATTACAGGAGACAGTCTTACAGTTGCCAAGGAGATCGCAAAGGAGATAGGGCTGGGAAAGAACATTGTGGAGCTGCGCCATGCAAGCGAGAACGTGGACAGGATAGTCAAGTCCGACGGATTCGCCGCGGTGTACCCACAGGACAAGTATACGATCGTCAAGGCACTGCAGAAGAAGGGCTATATAGTGGGCATGACCGGAGATGGAGTGAACGATGCGCCTGCGCTTAAGGAGGCAGAGGTTGGCATTGCAGTTGCGAACGCAACTGACGTGGCCAAGAGTTCAGCAGCCCTGGTTCTCACAAGGGACGGGCTTGAGGTCATAGTGGATGCAGTAAAGGAGAGCCGCAGGATCTTCGAGCGCATGAGCACGTATACGCTGGTGAAGGTCACTAAGGTGTTCCAGATAGTGGGCTTCGTAGCCATTGCTTTCGTGCTGCTTAAGGCAATGGTGATAACGCCGTTCCTGCTGATACTGCTGCTCTTCACAAACGACATAGTCAACATAACACTCTCTACAGACAACGTGACATACTCTGTGAAGCCAGATTCATGGAACATACGCTCGATGATTTACTCTGCAGGCACTCTGGGGATACTGCTTGCCGTAGAGACACTGGTGTTCATACCGATAGGGATTGGCCTTCTCGGCCTGACGCTGGTGCAGTTCCAGACCATGGTATTTCTCATGTTCAACATAACCGACCAGTTCATCATATTCAACCTGAGAGACAAGAGGCATTTCTGGAGCTCCAGGCCCAGCATACCGCTCATGGCATCCTCAGGCGCAGGCATACTCGTCGGGATGTTCCTGGCGCGCACTGGAATACTTATGGCTGGAATCAGCACTACAGCAATAGCCATCGTTCTTGGGATCTCATTGCTGTTCCTGCTGGTAAACGACGCTGTAAAATCAGTGGTGTTCAGGAAGATTGGTGCAGTGGCACGCTGAGCGCCTTGAGCGCCATCATCCTTTGGTTATGTTCACTACCTTTATTGTGAATACGAGCGCATGCCCTGCAAGTGGCGAGTTGAAGTCCACAGTGACGTTTGTAGCATTGACTGCAGTTACAACGCCTTGCAGCTGCTGGCCGCTCTTGGTTGTCTGGGTTATGTATTCACCCACGGCGAGGGTGTTGCTTCCGAAATCATTGACGGGTACGCTTACTATAAGGGCCGGGTTCACAGGACCGTATGCCTGATTTACCGGAATAGTCACGGTCTTGTTCTGGCCCAGACCCATTCCGACCACGGCCTGGTCAAATCCTGGAATTACCTGGCCCGCTCCCACCATAAATGTCAGGGGTTTTGAGCCCACGTTTGAGTTGAACACTGTGCCGTTGGTGAATGCGCCCGTGTAATAGACGCCTACGGTGTCACCCGAGACTACCGAAGGCGACAGAACGCCGCTCAGCAGCACGTATCCAGCTGCCAGGGCTGCGATTATCACTACTACTGCGGCTATGGCCATGTTGTTCTTCTGCATCTAATCACATAATTCAGCCATACTGACGCCCCCTATTTGGGGCTAATGTAATATTAGCGTTTTGTACCGTGTGCGCCGTGGGCTGCGGCAGGGAACTTGCAGGTGGACTGCATGCATCACGCCGCTGAGACGGTTACATTGGTCTGTGCACGTGCATCTGACTGGCCGCCAATATCTACAGTGTACACGCTGCCCACTACAGGCATTATCACTAGACCCCCATTGCTTGTGACCATCGGGCCGTTGAAAGTGAATGTGAACGACTGTCCTGACTGCAGCGGGTATCCGGTGTTGTTGAAATCCTCGACGTAGTACGGCAGTATGAGCGTGCCGTTAGAGGCTATTAGGAAGTGCACCTGCTTGAAGCGCATCTCCATCTGCCCGAAATCGGAGCTGAGGTTCATGAACCTGCTCCTGAGCTGGGTCTGGAACTGCGAGAAGCCCGCTGTAGTGCACACACTGCCGTTAAGGTGCAGCCCTACTCCTGAGCTTACCTGGTTGCCTATGTCGCCAAGCTCAGTGTAGTTGAGCCTGAAGTTGTCGCCAGCATTGCCGTGCTGCTGGGCATTTACGTTGTCAGTGGTGGTCGCATTGGCGCTGGAATTGACATTTGCGTTGTCCTGTGAACTGCCATTGCGCTGCCCGATGCTCTGATTCACGCTGACGTTAACACCTAGCCCTGCGCTATCCCTTGCATTGACAGGAAGCGTGCTGGAGGAGCTCTTGTTAGAGCTCAGGTTGAGGCAGACTGTGCCGTTCCTGAGCCTGTCCTGCAGCTCGCTCTCAAGGTGCAAGGCATTGTCCTCTATGGCATTTGCATTGAGGGCTACTGATATGTTACCGTACATCCCAACGTGCGTGAGAAGCACGCTGCTGTTGGCGTTATTCTTCACTGTTATCAGAAGATGTGTAGTGTTGCCAGATACTGATAGAGATGCTCCGGTGATTGTTATATTTGGTGTTATCCTCTCTAGCTCACGGTTGGCCTGTGTTCCGAGGGATCTCCTCGCACCTATCTGCACCGTGCTCGAATTGGTTCCGTTTGATAGTATCACTGCCTTGACAGAAGGCACCATCACAAACACCGTTGAATTGGATGTGAGTATCGTTACTATTGTAGGGGATAGCGACAGCAGCACGCTGCTCGATGCATTCACGGTAGAATTGCCGCTTATGTCGGCAGTTACCTGGGTGCTGGGCAGGGTGACATTGTACGAAGTGCCGTTTATCGTTATCTTTGACGCTGTGACATAAAACCTTACCATGTTTATTGAAGTGCCATTCGGCACAGCCACGGTGCCTAGTGTCTGTGATACGTTAAGTAGTGAGAGCAGATCTATGCTGCCGCTTGCATTGGACTGTATCCAGCCCGAGTGCTGGGCCCCTGAGACGTGTACAGCCATGGACGAATAGTCTATGACCAGAGACTGCGTTCCTGAAGGTACCTGCGGCGGATCGGTGAGCTGAAGCGCCACTAGACTGTTGCCAGACGATGGCGCAGGAGCAGGCGCAATGCCGCCGTGCCCAGTAGCCAGCATATATATTGCGGCGAGAATTACCACTATTATGATTGCATATATCGCAGTCTTCAGTCCAGACATTCAAATACCTGTATAAGATAACTGTGCTAAAGGATTTAAATGGATACGTTTCCCGGAAAGCTGTTTAGGGTTTCTGCAGGTAAACATGCAGCGGTTCTATCTTTAGTATAACGCGATCCCCATGTTCCCTATAGCTGGTGCCTATGTACTTATGCGCCAAGACATCGACATGCTCTTCTGCGCCCTTATCCGTAACTTCCACCACCCTGCCGCGTATGAACACGGCGTCGTACGGATCACTCATGCTGAATATGGACAGGGCCACCCTCGGATCCCTAAGCACGTTCTTTGTCTTCACCCTGCCCTTGGTGGTGTTTATTATGACAGTGTTGCCTTCCCTGGCCACCCACGTCACTGTGACGTGCGGGGAGCCGTCCTTCATTAGAGTGGCTATGTTTGCAAAGTTACGGCCGTCGATAAGGGCTCTTGCTTTCTCAGGTAGCTCTACCATTTCATCACATGCACATATACTGCACTCTACAAATATAATCATGCACGCTTATCACGCACACCTAGCCTGAATTCACCCACGCATCTCCAGCTACGCACCGCTCCTGTTGTTGAGTATAGGCATAGCCTTTGCGCCCTGAATCCACCATACTTGCTTATTGCACCAAGATCTATGCCCTTTGCTATCCGCCTTCTACAAGCGCCGTCTGAATCCGAGTATAGCAGGCTGATGTGGGGCATGAATCCGTTTCCATCCATGCCGAACGCATCTGCTGCAGCAGCGTGCAACTCCTCAAGAGCAGCGGTCCTGCGCATCCTGATGAAGACGGACCTGAAATATGCATCAGAACTGCCTAGCCTGCAAAGAGGCAGCGTGAACGCATTGCATGATGCTGCCAGAGCGCCAGCGATGCGCAGCGCCTTATATCTACTGGAGCGTATGGAGCCTATTAGGGTGACGTGTGGCTCGAAATATGGGGTCTTATGCTCCTTGGACAGCCTTGCAATTATGCCTGAGATGCTCCTGGCTTGCGCGCTGCCAGGGCCAGCCATTATCCATATTGAATACCCATGGCCTACGTGTGATGTATTGCCCACTGCGAGCACCGATTCCTCATTGCCCCCTAATGTTCTTAATCCCGCCACTCTGCGCCTGGCGCTCCAGGTCCACCGGGACAATGACCTTGTCTCCGAGTATGTCCTGCGTGCTGGTCATTGTAACAAACGTAGGCTCCTTGCCGTGCATCCTCGCCTTGTGGGCTATGCCTGCAGGCACGATTATTGTATCCCCGAATGCAGCCTCAATGCTCTCCACGCGCCCGTTCACCTCGTAATACAGTGTCATGCCGCTGCTGCTGAGCGTTGTATATGTCTCGACCAGCTGCTTATGCTTGTGCGACGTCTGCGGAGACTTGTGGTTTCCTGCAGAAAGCTCCTGTCCGATAGGGCCTATGACCACGCGCTTGGAGTGCTGGGAGGTTATCTTCTCACCCCCTAGTGCCATACCCTCATGGTTCATGAGAACAGGCACTGCAAGCTTATTGGCCCTGCCGTAGTCTAGGTGCATGTCTACGTAGTCCCTTGTGTATCCTACAGGCGCGTTGAGAATTCCTCCAGGTATCCTGTCTGAGCTTCTGAACAGGTAGGTTATGCCGCTTGGAATGATCTCGTAGGCCACAATTGCAGGCACAACTGCAGCCACAACGCCGGTTATAGCCCCTGATCCGTTGTATCCGGCATATTTTATGCTGAACTCCGAATCAGAGAATACTGATAGTATGCCCTTGCCTGGTTCGGTCATGCCGGCTGTCCGATCACGCCTTACCTCAAGTATTGCCGAGCATTCCGAGGTTGTTGACACCCCATGCGCAGGGGCTGGCACTATGTAAGGCCTGTCCCTGGCCATTGCGCCGCCCATAAGCCTTGGACCGATCTTTCTTCTTTCCATAGCCATTGACATTACAATCATCTTGGTATGAATCTATCATCTATTGTCATACCTTGTCATACTTTATATGAATTAGTATATAAACATTCCTGCCAACATTATACGTACAAGGTATGCGCATGAAGGAGAGACTCACCATCACGCTTGATGAGGGGCTGCTGCACTCGATAGACGCGACTATAGACGGTGTGAATGTCAGGAACAGGTCGCACGCTATAGAGCAGCTGCTAATAGCCTCGATGAAGCACGGGAAGCCGAAGAAGGCCGTCATCTTTGCCGGCGGGCCCCACGTCATCTCAGGCGGCGGGAGCATACCTGTGCCAATGGCAGTGGTAAGGGGCAGGCCCATAATAGATTACATAATAGACGAGCTGAAGAGGAACGGCATAACAGAAGCCATAGTGGTGATGGGAGCAGACTCACAGAGCCTCATAGGGCATCTGGGAGACGGAAGCGGCAGGGGCATGACCATAAGCTACGCAATAGAGCAGGCGGCGCGCGGCACTGAAGGCGCACTTGAACTGATAAAGCACAAGGTCAGAGGAGAGCTGTTCTTCGCCCTGAACGGTGACAACATCTTCACCATTGACCTTGACGACCTGTACAGGCAGCATGTTGCCAGCAAGGCAGTGGCTACTGTGGCACTCACGCCGTCAGGATCGAGTGCGCGCTTTGGCGTAACAAAACTTGAGGGCAACAGGATAACGAGCTTCGTGCAGAAGCATGAGCACGAGGGAGCCGAACTGGTCAATGCCGGCATATACCTGTTCAGCCCTGAGGTGTTCGACTTCATCAGGCCTGCGCATGGAAGGGTGATGCTTGAGGAGAGCCTCTTCCCAGCGCTGGTTGGCAGGGGCAAGCTCTTCGGATACGTATTCTCAGGCCCGTGGCACTCGCTTGACAGCACGAAACCCGTGCGCACGATGCAGAGGTAGCGCAGCCAACCAGGCCGTGACTGCATACGCAGAATCTGGAAGGTATAAAAGAGGTGGATCCCATCTTGTTAGCATGGCAGAGCCGGGCAGCGATGAGATGAAGGAGGCCATGGAGAAGGCGGAGATAAGCATCATACTGGACACTTACGATGACATCTTCTCTGACTTTGACCCAAGACCCTATAACGAGCGTGCGCTCTCTGAAGATTTTATACTCGAGACGAAGAGGGCAGCGCGCGACAAGGACAGCGGGATAGGGCTGCACCTGCTTATACCACAGGCAGTGCGCAGCGAGAAGAGCGAAGCGCTGATAAGAGTGCGCCTCAGGGAATACTTCAGGAAGAGCCACAGGAAGCTAGTGACTGAGCTCTCGGCGCGCAACAGAGGGGCTGCGGAGCTGATAGTAGCAGGAGCGGTGATCGGAGCCATTGATGCACTACTCCTGTCCTCTGGAAGCTTCAGCACCATAATCAAGGACTCTGTTGAGATAATACTCACCCCGGCCAGCTGGTATACAATATGGACGGGCTTTGACAACCTTCTGATGAAGCCAAAGGACATCGTTGCTGACCTGGAGTTTTACAAGAAGATGATGGGTGCGCAGGTGGCCTTCACGCCATATTAGCGTAAAGATGACGGCCAGTCAGATGCACGTGCGTGTTGGAGAAGGGTTTACTTTTTGGCCGCGCGAGCTGCATCGCCCTTGTATATTAGGGCGAGGATGCTTCCTATCAGGGCCAGTATGAACCCTATCACAAATCCTCCTGCGTTGAGCAGGCTTATTAGTGCAAATACCAGTGCAACCGCGCCGAACATCTTCACCCTGCCAATCTGCGCAGGGGCAGCCATGTAGGCCAGTATTGCAGCAACAAGCACTATTATGCCGGCAATCAGTCCGATATATCCATCAACTCCTAAGAATCCAGATACAGCGCCTGCAGCTGCTGCGCCGCTCACATTCTGGCCGTTCACAGTGTAGGTGCCGTTCGTCGCAGACAGAATGCTGCTAGCCGCACTTCCTGCAGCTACAGTCAATGCACCCCCGCCGATTATGAAGAGTGCGCCCAGTATGCACAGTACCAAGGATGCTATAGGTTTTCCAGCCATGCAATCCACAGTTATAGTTTTGTGGATGGCTTTATAATCTGTTATGCATGTGGGGGCGGCAGACGAAGCCCAGGGCGCTGCTAGAAATGCTATTTATATTTTCTCCGCGCAGCAGTTAATGCAGCATGTGCTGCGGTGGTCTGATTTAATAATACTTGACACTACCATAGAAATCGCATTGACGTTCTTCGTAATGCTTATGGTAGTTGCCCAGCTCGTATCGCTCAGGTTCAAGATACCGTACACGCTTGTGCTTGTCTTTATAGGCATCGCGATAACAGTGCTGCCTGTTGCCGCACTGGGCTCAAACCCAATCTCAAGCGTCATACAGATCTCGGTAAGCTGGATACAATCAGTCTATAACCAGCTTGTAGGCTCTGGGCTGTTCGTGGGGCTCATAGTGCCTCCGCTCATATTCGAGGCAACCATACACATAAAGAGAAGGGAGCTCAATGCAGTGATACGCCCGGCCATTGCCCTTGCCACAGTGGGGGTTCTGATCTCAATTGCAGTGGCAAGCCTATTGCTATGGAAGGTCGCAGGATTATCAGTCTCGCTTGCGGTCCTCTTCGCGGTGATAATTGCCCCTACGGACACCATAACGGTGCTGCAGCTATTCAAGCGCATAAAAGTACCGGCCAAGCTGTCCACCCTGATGGATATGGAAGCCTCCTTGAATGACGCCACGGCCATAGTCATATTCACGATACTGCTCTCTTCGGAAGGGATCCGATATTCATCCATATTTGGATACATAGGGATCTTCCTTTACTCTTTCCTTGTAGGCACAGCAATAGGCCTTGCAGTGGCTCTGGCCTCGAAGTTCGTACATGAGAGAATAGATGACAAACTGGCAGAGACTACGCTGACAATAGCCGCCGTGTATGGATCTTATGTGCTTGCAACAAGCCTTGGGGCAGCAGGGCTTGTAGCTGTAGTCATTGTGGGGCTGTATTTCGGGAACAGCACGATGAACAGCAGCGCCATAAGCAAGCAGTCAAGGCAGTCAATACTGTCTTTCTGGGAGATAGCCGCATTCATAGGCAATGCAGTGGCATTCCTTCTCATAGGCTTCGAGACCAACCTCTCCATATTCCTAGGCGCATATGGCATCATACTTGTAGCGTATGTGGCTACCCTGATTGCGCGCGCGGCTACAGTGTATCCTACCATGGCCCTGTTCAACCAGGCCGGAGATAAGATACCGCTCCAATGGAGCAACATTGCCACGCTTGGAGGAGTGCGCGGAGCGCTATCCATAGCATTGCTGGCTACCATTGCCGCAACCACATCGATATCCGGCACAGAGCTTTCAGTTCTGACTGCAATGGTGCTTGGGGTAGTATTCCTCTCCCTGGTATTACAGGTGCCTCTTCTCTCAAACTACACTGCGCGTCTCTTCGGCAGGCACAAGACCCCGCATTACGCCCAATAGTGAGGCAGAGCGGCTTTGGCATTGACAGATGATGTGTGGGATCGGCACCTGTTAAAGCATATACGTTATAAGTATTAGACTTTAACATGTGCATATGGACGCGTTCTACGCGCTTGCTGAGCCGAGAAGGCGCAGAATAATAGAGCTGCTTGTAAACAACGGCCAGATGCCGGCAGGCGGGATATACAAGAAGTTAGACATAACTGCGCAGGCGCAGCGTGCAGGGTGGTGCGCTGCATGGGATGACGCAGGGATGGAATCGGCAGGTTGACAAGCTTGGTGAGATGCTTACGCAATGATGAGTGGCGAGACTATGAAAAACACGGATAAAAAAGGGCTGACAAAGGAGGAGATTGCCGCGATGAAGGAGAGGATCCAGGAGCTAAACTCTGGCGCTGATGGCGAAAGCGCAGTACGCGAGAAGATTGCCAGTCTGCCTGAGCCGGATCGCGCCATGGCCAAGCGAATGCATGCCGTAATCATGGCCAGTGCCAAGGGCCTTACCCCCAGACTGTGGTATGGCATGCCCGCATATACCAAGAACGGCAAGACCATCTGCTTCTTCCAGGATGCGCACAAGTTCAAGGCCAGGTACGCGACCCTTGGCTTCAGCGACAAGGCAAGACTTGATGATGGCGACATGTGGCCTACATCATTTGCAATCAGGAAGCTGACAGCAGCTGAGGAGGCAAAGATCACAGCGCTTGTGAAGAAAGCGGTGAGCTGATGGCTGCAGGAAGTGCGGAGTTGCCAGAGAAGGCATCGTGCGCACGGGCAGGTGAATTGGGAATGGCACTGCTACGATACCCTAAATCTTGCCAGCAATAAGGAATTGGAAACTACTGTAACAGAGCTAAATGCCATGGCAAATGCCGCTAGGAGAGGCAGAAAATCGTAGACGCTTATCGTAAAGAATGGTATAAGCGCCCCTGCTGCTATAGGTATCAGTATAATATTGTAGCCGAAGGCCCAGAAGAGATTCTGCCTTATTTTTGACATTGTCCTCTTTCCAAGTTCCAGTGCAATGTAGGCATCGTAGATGCTGTTTCTTATCAGGATTATGCCTCCTGCCTGCATGGCCACCTCGGTTCCTGCGCCTATGGCTATACCAAGGTCTGCTTTGGTAAGTGCAGGGGCGTCATTAACCCCGTCACCGACCATGGCTACAACCTTTCCGGATTTCTGCAGCTCGGCAATCTTTTCCATCTTCTGCTCGGGCTTGGACTGCGCTATGATATTCTTTATGCCCAGCTGCCTTGCAACTGCGTTTGCAACACGCTCATTGTCCCCAGTGACAAGCCATACCTCTTTTCCTGAGCCTTGAAGTGCATCGATGGCCTTTGCGCTGTCCTCTTTCAGGACATCCGCAAGGGCTATGAGGCCTATTACCTTGTCATCAACACCTAGTATCAGGGTCGTCTTCCCTTCGGATTCCAGGTTCTTGAGCTGCCTTTTGGCCTCTTCTGGAAGATGCTTGCCAAACATTTCCATGTTGCCTATCATTATCTTCCTGCCATCCCTGTCAAATGCGGTTACTCCGACTCCCTGCTTATAGTTGAACTTCTTTGGAAATTCTGCTTTTATCTTCTCGCTATTGGCCTTGGCAACTATCGCCTTGCCCAGCACATGCTCTGAGTTTATCTCAGCAACGGCTGCGAATGCCAGCACCTGCCTCTTGCTGTATGTAGATAGAATTACTATGTCTGTGACTTCTGGGCTGCCCTTTGTCAGAGTGCCAGTCTTGTCAAGCACTATGGCATTTACCTTGCTGGCCGTCTGCAGACTCTCCCCGCTCTTGACCAGTATGCCGCTCTTCGCTGCCTTCCCTGAGGACACCAGCAGCGCTGCAGGAGTAGCTATGCCAAGAGCGCACGGGCACGCTATTATCAGTACACTCACAAAGATGAGTATTGCAACGTTAAGGCCAACCCCTCCTATAAAGTACCAGCCAAGCGCTGCCACAAGGCCTATCAACACTACTGCCGGGACAAAATAAGATGATACTTTATCTGCAAGCTTTTGTATCGGGACCTTGCTTGAAGCAGTATCCTTGACTATCCTTATTATCTGCGCCAGCGCAGTATCCTCGCCCACCTTGGCTGCCTTTATTCTCAGCGAGCTAGTGGAGTTCATGGTTCCTCCAGTTATTTTGTCCCCCTTTCTTTTTGTGACAGGCATGCTCTCCCCGGTAATCATGGACTCATCAACAGAGCTTTCGCCTTCCAGAACCACAGAATCCGTAGGTATTTTCTCTCCGGGCTTGACAAGAAGTATGTAGCCTTCCTTGATCTGCTCTATCGGAACATCAGTTACATCGTTCCCCTTTACCACATGCGCTATTTTCGGCTGCAGTGACACGAGCGCTGAAACTGCAGTTGATGCCCTTGACTCGGCGAGCCTCTGCATGTATGTTCCGGTCAGTATCAGTGCTATTATGATTGTTGATGTATCATAATAGACACCGCCTGTAGGGAAGACTGCTGGGAAAAGCACGACCACAGTGCTATACGCCCAGGCCGCACTCGTTCCTATTGCTATAAGCGTATCCATGTTTGCCGATTTGTTCTTTACTGCATCGATTATGCCGGCGTAGAACCTCTGTCCGGCATAGAACTGGACTATGCTGGCAAGCACAAGCATCACATAGTTGCCATAGCTAAGTTGCAGAACGTATGTGAATACGGCCACTATTATTGTGAGAGGCCAGGCCAGCGCAAGGGCCTGTTTCAGTGTCTTCATCTCAAGCTCGGGCTTATCAAACTGGAGCTTGCAAGTAGTGCTGCAGAAGTAGTATTTCTTTCCCTCCTTCTCGCTGACGAGCGCCGTGCTTGCCTCCTCCACGTGCATGCCGCATACGGGGTCTGTTGCCATAATATCATCTTTTTCTGCTGGCTTAGGTAGAGTGCCTTGCAATGCTCAGATTGCAACTGTCATGCGTAGAACACCGTTTGCGGCACTGAGCAACTGACCTTCTGCTCCTGTAATGCCGCAGATGGCGCATTTGTACTCTGTCATGGCTAACTCTTTGCATAGCTCTGCGGCTTCTTGTCGAAGTTCTGCTTGCAGTTCGCAGAGCAGAAGACATACTTCTTGCCCTTGTAGCTACTCCTGAACTTTGAGTTTTCATCCACATCCATATTGCATACCAGATCTTTCATTTTTTCACCTTTTATCTAACTTTAACGCCCAGTTGTATATCAGCGCAATTGCAAGCCCGGCCAAGGCACCTAACACGATGTCAGTTATCACGGAGGCAATGCTATAGCTGTGGAATACGTCTCCATTGGAATAATGCCCAGTTCCGTTGTACGGATAGAATACGCCGTTCATCATGTAACCGAATGTTGCATTATGGAATACGCCACCAGTCATGTAGCCCATGTACCTATAGTTCATCATTCCGTATCCTCCAAGGTAACCCATCATTCCATAGCCTGAGAAACTAAAGAGAATGACCAGCAGCCAGCAGAATAAGCCAATAACTGCTCCTGTTATTGCAGCAGCCTTTGCATTTATTCCGGAAAAGGTTTGTTTAGCCATATTTTCACCAACATCATGTAGCGTTCATAGCCCTGTAACCCTTAGCACAGTTCTTGCAGCAGAAGGTAAGGCATCTGCCACCCATCTTCTCCTTGTATCCGCCTCTGTATATCTCACAACTGCAGTGCGCACATATTGTAAGCTTCGGTTTTATTGCAATCTCGAACATGTCCCCGAACTTATCTGAGAGTCTCGCCACGAACTTCCTGCCTTCTGGAGTCAGATAATAAGCCTGCTTGTCTCGCTCCGACCTTCCTTTAGTCTCAACATAATGGTACTTCTTTAGCTGCCTTAAGAAAGGATATATCTGTCCTGGACTGACTTTCTTCCCGGTCTTTTTCTCCACCTCCTTCATAATCTCGTATCCGTGCTGCCCCTTCTCGCTGAGCAGGAGCACGGCGAACAGTTTTACCATGTTCTTTATCTCCATATCAGCCATAACGCATCAATATATCATATTATGATATGTATAAATACGTTACGTTGCTATTCGGCATTCCGTGATATAGCCTGCAGGACATACGGGCTGGTACCATCGGAATCATGTGCAGTCAGGCAAGTCTGCCGCATGTCCAATCACCATGCCTTCAATTGCCGCAGCGCAGAACAGCATCAGCTCCCAGGAATTGTCCGTACCGTATTGTCTCCTCGTTTAACTGCTGTTTCTGCTCATGGTCAAGCCCAATGAAGAGCTTAGCCGTGACAAGTACCCTGCCTTTGGCAGCCTTCCTTGCCCACGTGCCGACCACCTTCCCGTTTACAATTATTGTGGGCAGAAATACGCCATTGCTGTGGATAATTGCGGGATTGCTGGAGCTAATTGGCTTTTTCGCATGTGTGTTGCCAAGAGCCGCAGACCTGTCGGTATATCCCAGTATATATTCGTCAAATCCAGGAAGCAGGAACAGCTGCTTGTTTCTCTTAGGCTTGGGCAGACTTTTTGGAAGATAATATGTGCTGTTTCCGATCTGCTGCTCGCTGAGCCCTGACGCACTCTCGATTCCGAGCTTGGCGTCAGAGACCTTAAGCCCGGACCACCAGACATAATCGCGTATAGTTGCAGGGCCGTGACTAGTGAAGTATCTTGTGGCGAGTTCAGCAAGGATCCCGTCGGATAGCGGCTGGGTAGGAGGTGTTTCCAGCCACTCGTCCAGAAGGGCGAAGGTCGGTTGCTTCCCGTCATTGGCACCGAAGCATATGAGGCCATCCCATGCGGCACGGTATAGCATGTGGTAGCCAAGGTTGTTTGCGGATGGGATTCCGCACTTCTCCATGACAGAGTACATCTCAGCACGGGATAGCTGCCTTCCCCCGCGCAGTGCCTTTGAGAAGAGTGATTTCGTCTTCTCCACCACCTCGTCAGACAGCCCCAAGCTGCGATCGCGCTGCAGGGCAGTGTTACGAAGGCACGGGGTAAAGAGCCTGAGCATCCAGCGCACATCTGTCGATGAGGCAAAGTGCAATGTTCCCCTCATTAGCCACGTTCTAACTATCTTTCTGTCAGATATTGCTGACTGCACGTCGTACATGGTAGTACCTTCCTTGCAGCGCAGCCCTATTGCCCAGAGGGCGTTTTGGTAGTCTTGGGCCTGCATGGCGCCTAGGTATCGCACTACATCCTCGGGCTTTGCAGTAGTTGCATTCAGTATGCCATGGTTTATGAGCCTGCTTAGCAGGATATCCTGGAACTCCATAAACCAGCATATGCCAGGAAACGTTAAATACATCTCATTATAAGGTGGTGAGATCCGGGTTAGCCTGGCAGGGCCCGATATCACGCGGGTATTTATAGCAGGGACCTGACAATAGTAGCATGAGTAATCTAGGCGTGGGACTGATTGTGGCAGGCGGATTCCTGTTCGGAGCAGGTATGGGGCACATCGTGCCAATCGCGGGCATATTTGCTACTGCGGGCGTTATCATGATAGCCATAGGGCTGCTGGCCCTCTTTGCGATTGGAAGACGCAAGTGAGAAGCAGGTATTGCACTTTGTGACCTGGAAGGATGGGGAATAACTCGTTCACGCCCCACTTATTCTTATATGTTGGATGAGAGCGTCAAGTATAAGGTTGGCTTTATGCATACGCTCGAGCTAGAGAACGTAGATTCAGGCTACAATGGAAACAGGGTGCTTCACAGCATAAGCTTCACTGCAAAGGAGTCGTCGATTTATGTGGTCCTTGGACCAAACGGAGCTGGAAAGACCACCTTGTTTAGGACGATAGCCGGGATACTCGAGCCGATTTCCGGAAGGATACTTGTGGACGGAAAGGATATTAG
>DAHVAU010000017.1 GCA_027314465.1 Microcaldota archaeon | reverse complement strand
CTTACCACGGCTGACAGCGTGGTCTTCGTTGCGCACAAGAACATATCCGAGCCCCTTGCGGTATCGTCAACAATACAGAAGGTCTTCAGGATAGATGCCAGAATAGGCGCCACGTACAGCGGCATGGTCGCAGACGGTCTGCACATAATAGACACTGCAAGATCCAGCACGCAGAACCACAAGCTCGTATTCGACGATGTAAAGTCAGTGGAATCCCTCGCAAAGCAGATATCATCATACATGATGCAGGCTACCCAGTACGGCGGAATGAGGCCTTATGCAGTATCACTGCTGCTGGGCGGGATAGACGAAGTGCCTAGGCTCTACGAGATAGAACCTGGAGCGTCATTTCTTGGATACAAAGCAGACGCAATAGGCAGCGGAAAGAAGGTAGCGACAGAGATGCTGGTAAAGGATTACAAGTCCGACATGGATATCGAAGACGCCATATCCTTGGGAGTGAAGATAATAAGGAAGGCAAGCGAGACGCCCGTAACCGAGGAGACTGTAGACATAGGCTACATACAGGATGGCAAGGAGTTCGTCATACTCTCGCCAGACAAGCTCAAAGGGTATCTCTGATTTTATGTTTCAGTGAGAACAATGTCCAAGACGGTCGTAGCCAAATACTCTTCAGGCGGGGAGGAATTCGAGCTCCTCGTCGATTCCGACCTGGCGTACGAATACATAACTGGTAAGAGGAACGACCCAATGGCTGCGCTCCAGGCCGAGGAGGTCTTTGCCGATGCAAACAAGGGGGAGAGGCAGTCTGCGGAGAAGGTCAAGAAGGTGTTTGGCACCAATGACATCGTGAAGGTTGCCGAGACCATCCTGAAGCATGGAAATGTGCCTGTGACTACGGAGCAGAGGGCCAGGCTTCTGGAGGAGAAGAGAAAGCAGATAGCAATGATAATAGCAAGAAATTCAATAGACCCGCGCACAAGCGCCCCGCATCCTCTTCAGAGGATCGAGACTGCAATGCAGAACGCAAAGCTCACAATAGATCCCTTTAAGAATGCCAACGAGCAGGTCGATGCAGTAGTAAAGAAGATAAATATGGTGCTTCCAATTAAGTTTGCTACTGCTAAGATAGAGGTTGTGGTGCCAGCGGAATACGCTAACAGGTGCTACGGCCTTTTGAAACAGTACGGCTTGAAATCAGAAGAATGGCAGTCTAGTGGATCGCTCAAGGTAATCCTTGAATTTCCGGCAGGACTTCAAGGAGAGTTCTTCGAGAAGCTTAACGCATATACAAAGGGAAACGCCCTAACAAAGAGCATGGTGTAATAGATGCAGAGAATAGTTGTACCCGGGGAGAAGTTGCATACTGCCCCCATAAGGATAGAGAATACCACTACGGACAGGAATGGCACGTACTCGTGCATACTCGGTTATTTTGACGACGAGAATAAGACTCTAGTACCGCTTGAGAGTCTATGGGACCCCAAGCCTGGAGACACTGTAATAGGCGTTGTGGAGGAGGACAGAGGCACCACTCTCACAATAAACCTCAACGCGCCGTACAAGGGCCTGGCGCTTACAAAGTTCCTTGAATCTGACATATCCGTGAACGACATAGTGGTCGCAAACGTAAAGGTTCTGGAGAAGGGCGGCACCATAATGCTGCTAAAACCCAGCGCCATGAAGGGCGGCAAGGTAATGGCAGTGAAGCCCTCAAGGATACCTAGGATAATAGGCAAGAACAACACGATGATCAAGCAGATAACTGACGCTACTGCAACATCCGTTATAATAGGGCTCAACGGCCTGATATGGCTCAAGGGAGGAAACATAGACCTCACTACTGCAGCACTCCTGAAGATAGAGGAGGAGGCGCACACACAGGGCCTCACGCAGCGGATCAGTGATATGCTTGCGGCAGGGATGAAACAGCAGGTGAGATAATGGTAGGAAGCTACAAGCCGGAATTGATAGTGAATGGCAAGAGGCTGGACGGACGCATGCCTGCAGACCTCAGGAATATTACCATAGAGGTTGGCGTTGTAAAGAATGCAGTGGGCTCCGCATACATAGAATGGGGCAACAACAAGATAATTGCAGGCGTCTACGGCCCAAAGGAGGCCCTGCCAAAGCACGTGCAGGATCCTGAGCGTGCGATCATAAAGTGCAGATACGCAATGTCCCCGTTCTCTTCGCTCGAGGAGCACGGGAGGACTGGCCCTAACAGGCGTTCAGTTGAGATCTCCAAGGTAACAAAGGAGGTATTCGAGAACGTAGTGCTTCTCGACAGGTTCCCTGGCGCTGAGATTGACATATTCATAGACGTGCTCCAGGCCGACGGCGGCACAAGGGCTGCAGGGATAACTGCCGCTGCTGTTGCTCTCGCGGCGTCTGGAATACCGATGAAGGATGTACCTTTCGCAGCGTCTGTAGGCAAGGTGGGGGACACGCTCATACTAGACCTTAACAAGGTAGAGGACAATTATTCCGATGCTGACATGCCTGTTGCAATAAGTCCAAGGACAGGTGACATTCTCCTGCTGCAGATGGACGGCAACCTGACAAAGGAGGAGGTGAAGACCGGCATAGGCATGATACAAAAGGCAGGGGAGCACATATCAAGGCTGCAGCGTGAAGCGCTCAAGGCCCCCTACGAAAGGATACTAGAAAAATACAAGAAGTGAAAAAATGCAAATCAGGGCAGTAACTGAGGATTACATCAAGGATCTTCTCACAAATGGCATCCGCGAGGACGGAAGGGATCCGGCAGAGTACAGGAAGATAGTGATCAAGCCGGGGGTGATACCAAACGCCGAGGGTTCGGCCCAGGTCACCATTGGCAATACCAAGGTTCTTGTCGGAGTCAAGATAGGCATCGGGTCACCTATGCATGACAAGCCCGAGGATGGCAACATAATAACATCAGCAGAGCTTCTGCCTGTGGCATCCCCGCACTACGAAACAGGGCCGCCTTCACCCGAAGCCATAGAGCTCGCAAGGGTGATAGACAGGGGCATAAGGGCAGCGAACATGGTGGACACAAAGTCACTGTTCATAGAGGCCGAGAAGGTGTGGGAGGTTTACACTGACATATATGTGATAAATTACGACGGAAACCTGTTCGATGCAGGCACACTGGCAGCAGTGACTGCGCTCTCTACCGCACGCATGCCCAAGTACGAGTCGGAAAAAGTCATCAGGGAAGGCAATCTCGAGAAGTTCAAGGTTAACAACCTGGTGACTTCATGCACGTTCGCAAAGATATCCGGCAGCATACTGCTCGATCCTGACGGCAACGAGGAGTCGTGCATGGACGGAAGGCTCACAATAACCAACGACCAGAACGCTGTGAGAGCCATGCAGAAGGGGCTCCTGGGCGCATTCTCCGCAAAGGAGCTGGAAAACCTCATGGACATAACATTCGACAAGTCGAAGGAGTTCAGGAGGCTCGTAAACGAAGCCGCGGGTAAGTGATATGGCCAATTTCAATGTAAGATACGGGGTAAGCCTCAGGAAGAGGTACATGGCGATACAGTCCGACAAGAAGAAGAGGTACAAGTGCGACCTATGTGGAAAGGTAGCAGTGAAGAGGGTGAGCAACGGCATATGGCACTGCAGGCACTGCAACGCCACATTCGCTGGAGGCGCATACACATTCAAGACTACTGCAGGCGAGACTGCAGGAAGGCTGCTAGGCAGGTAAGTGTTCAAATGACAAAGATAACGTACTCGCCAATCTCCGAACTCGTAGTGCATGAGGTGCTGGAGATGAACAAGGACGATCTCCTAAGGTCAAGGGTTATCCCATCAGGCACAATGCCCCTGTACTGGTGCGATGGCGTGCTGTTTAACTTCTCATCGCTGCCCATGTCAGATGACGTCACGCGCGACTATCTGGGCGGCAAGATACACTGGGCTGAGGTGCAGTACGCCCCTATGAAGGATTACGTACCTGTGCTCACCCTGAGCGAGGAGGAGTACAAGACAACAATGAACGTGAGGATCCTCGACACCGGCTTCTCCAACCTTCACCAGGAGTTCGCGAAGTGGCTAAAGGATAATTATCTTAACTCCAAGA
>DAHVAU010000063.1 GCA_027314465.1 Microcaldota archaeon | reverse complement strand
GCTCTGGCCGTTGAACTGTGGTATGAATTCTGGCAGTGCATTGTTGCACTGACCCTCAAGATTTATTCCTGCAGCAGTACGGGAGACCTGGCATGCGCCAGGCTGCGCCTTTGGGGCGAAATTGGCAGGGTTGAAAACTCCCAGGGAATAAAGAGCGACCAGCACTACAGCAATGATTAGTATGGCCCAGCCGTACGTCATGAGGTATTCCATGGCGGACTGCGCTTTTAGGCGCCTGGCAGATAACCGGCAACTGGTCATTGGTCTAACATATGGAAGGTAAATAATAAATTGGCTCCCACATCACTGCACAGGTCGCAATGTACCGACGCCTTTTATATTATCTGACAGCAAGATAGTATTGATTGAATGGCTGAACAACCTCAAGCCCCTACTCCGGTAGAAAGTAGCATTCCAAGACAGATGCACCCTTCCATACTGCAGGTGATTGAGCAGAAGAAGAACATAAGGCAGAAGCTCTGCGGAATAAAGCACAGAATAGGCATATACAGCGCCAAGGGAGGGGTAGGCAAGACCACGGTAGCGGTCAACACCGCATATACGCTTAAGAGAATGGGATTCAAGGTCGGCCTGCTTGATGCCGACATTGACTGCCCAAACGTTACCCTGTTTCTGGGCGTGGAGGGCAGGTTCTCTGACGAGTACCCGCTCAAGCCCGTTGAACACGATGGCATAAAGATCCTGTCCACGGCAATGTTCCTTGATGAGGCCAGCAAGCCGATAGTATGGCGTGGGCCATTGATAGGCAAGATGATAAGGGAGTTCCTGGAGAACGCCGAGTGGGGAGAGCTCGATTACCTCATAATAGATCTGTCTCCTGGAACGAGCGATGCGCCGCTCTCGCTCATACAGCTGCTTGATCTGGATGGATTCGTGCTTGTCACCACCCCTGACAGGGTGGCAGCAGTGAACGCGCTAAGGTCAGGGCTTATGGCAAAGAGGCTCAACACCGCAGTGCTTGGAGTTGTGGAGACGATGTCTGATGGGACTCCTAAAGGTTCGGCCACTGTTGCACAGGAGCTTAAGTGTGACGTGCTTGGCACAATAAAGTTCAGCAGGAAATTCAGCGAATTTGCCGACGCCGGGAAGGTGCCGGTTGACGAGGATGATGAGATAAGGCAAGAGTTTATAAGTATACTCAAGAGAATAACAGGTTAGTGTGGTGATGACTTGGCTGAGCCCTTTGAGGATATGTTCAAGGAATCAAAGGTCTTTGCAAACCGTGAAGTGCTGTCCCCCCATTATGTGCCGCACAACCTCATCTTCAGGGACAAGCAGATACAGGAGATAGCAAAATACCTGACCCCATCTCTGCGGGGGGAACGGGGGCGCAATGTATTCGTATACGGCAAGACCGGCACCGGAAAGACGTCGTGCATTAAGAACGTCATAGAGAGGGTGAAGAACCTTCCCGTATCAAAGGCCCACATCTCATACATAAACTGCAGGATCTACAATTCTAGATACAGGGTGCTGCAGAAGATAGTAAGCGACTATCTGCCTCTTTATGCGAAGAGGGGATACGGCATCGTTGACATCTACGAGAGAATAATAAGCTGGATAGAGGAGGACGGCAAGGTCCTGGTCGTGGCTCTGGACGAGATAGACGTCGTAAAGGACCTTGATGACCTTATCTACACCCTTACCAGGGCTAACAGCGACATCAAGTCTGGCGGCATAACGATACTTGGGATATCGAACAAGGTGAGCTTCAAGGAAGAGCTGGACCCAAGGAGCCTGTCCACGCTCTATGAGAACGAGATGCTGTTTCCCCCGTACAATTCCAACGAGCTCGCGCAGATAATAAAGGAGAGGGTTGAGGTTGGTTTCAAGAAAGGCATGGTAGACCAGGCCGCGATAAACCTCTCCGCAGCCATAGCAGCAAAGGAGAGCGGTGACGCAAGGCTTGCGCTGAAGATAATATCAAGGGCCGGAGAAATAGTCGAGGAGAACGGCCTTGATATCGTCGGCCCTGACCAGGTCAACGAGGCTGCCAAGTACGCTGAGGAGGACATAGCCTACGAGCTCATCAACACTCTTCCGGAGCACCAGAAACTTATAGTGTATGCCATAGCGCTGCTGTCGCTGCAGGGCAGCAGATACAAAAGGCTAAATGAGGATGGGGAGATGTACCTGTTCAGCGGCGACATCTACGACAAGTACGTGTCGGTGGCCAACTCCCTTCAGAAGGAAGCGAAGAGCTCAAGGTGGTACAGGAAGTACATAGCCGATCTCGACATGCAGGGCATAATAGTGTCGTACGAATCAGGGAAGGGCATAAGGGGGCACACGAAATTGATAAAGCTGTCATACCAGCCCGGAAAGATAAAGGATACGATAGAGCGTACACTCAACAAGGAGGCGTAGCACATGAGGATCGCCATACTATCGGACTTCCACCTCGGATACGGCAGGTTCAGGGATGACGCGTTCAGGCAGGCTGAGGAGGCGCTCTCAAAGGCAGCATCAATGGCCGATGTGATGATAATACCGGGAGACATATTCGACAGCAGGGCCCCGGAGCCTGACGTGATTGCTGAAGCGATAAACCTGTTCAGGAACCTTTCTAGGAGGGAATGGAAGGCCAAGACAATAGAGTTCTCAGGGGAGGGGCAGCCGTACACCAGCGTGCCAATAATAGCAATCCCAGGAACTCATGAGCGCAGGGCCAAGGACGCAGCCGACCCCGTTGACATACTGGGCCTGGCAGGGCTGCTGGTAGACATCAGCAATGCAACGGCAATAATAGAATCAGAAGGCGAAAAACTGGCGGTGAGAGGCATAGGGGGCATAGCCGACGAGCGCTTCAGACAGGTGGTCTGCGAGATAAACCCGGTTCCTGTCAAGGGGATGTTCAATGTGTTCGTGTTCCATGAGTCTCTTTACGAGCTCCTGCCGTTCAACGAGGACTTCATGAGGCTTGAAGAGCTGCCGCAGGGCTTCGACCTATACGTGTGCGGGCACATACACGGCAGAGTGGAGGCCACGGTGCACGGAAAGAAGCTGCTGATACCTGGCAGCACGGTGCTCACTCAGCTAAAGGAGGGCGAGCAGGAGGCGAAGGGCTTCTATGTGTATGACACAAAGTCAATGTCCTACGAGTACGTGAGGATAAATTCTAGAAGGTTCGTCATGCAGAAGATTGATGTGGGCAAGTTTGGCAGCGGCGAGGTGGTCTCTGCGGTGGAGGCAGGCATAGAGAGCATGATAGGCGGCGCAAATGACAGGCCGGTCATACGCGTGGTGATCGAGGGAAATATACCCAGGGGATCCAGCGTTGAGATGGATCTGAACGACATGGCGAGGAGATACGAGGGCAGGGCAGTAGTAGAGGTATCAAAATCCGGCATCACCGAGGATGCCGTGCGCAGCGTCTACACTAGGGAGAGAGTGGCCTTCGAGAAGATGTCGGTGAAGGACTACGGCATAGGCATATTCCTTGAGAAGATAAAGGAGAGCGGCACTGATACTGGAAGGATAAGCCCGGTAGAGCTGCTTGATATACTAAGTTCTGAACAGAGCAAGGATAAGGCAGTGGCCAAGGCGCTCGAGGAGCTGCTAGAATCCTGAGCCTGCCAGGGGCGCGCCAATGCGCGTTGGTCCGCTTGCCTATGCCCTGTTTCTATAGTTAGCGTACTTTAGCAGTTCGGCAAGAGAGCGTACCGCGGCTGATGGTGAGTCATATACAGGAAGGCCGGCGCTCTCCATCATTATCCTATGCATCTGAGTGTATTCCGCGCCGATGCTAAGCACTATCATAGGCTTGTCTGTGCGGTCCTTGAAGTTCACAAGCTTTGCTGCGACTCTTGAATCCGCGCCAGGAGTCTGGAACAGGGCTATGACTATGATCATGTCAACGTTATCGTCGCTTGTAATGGTGGCAAGAGCTGTCTCGTACCTCTTATCATCAGCATCTCCGGCCAGGTCCAGCGGATTTCTTATGTTGACCAGTGGCGGCATTGATTTCCTCAGATAGATTGACTGCTTTTGGCCCAGCTGGGCCATGGCGAGTATGCCGGAGCTGCCTATTGCGTCGGCAACCAGCACTCCGGTGCCGCCTCCGTTGGTGATTATCATTGTTCGGTTTCCTTTCGGGAACGTTTCGGAACTCAGTATCTTTGCGTAGTTCAAAAGATCGCCAAGGTCCTCTGCTATAGTGAAACCGTACTGCCTGAACAGGGCTTCATGCGCCTCATAGCTGCCTGCCAGCGCAGCTGTATGTGAATGCGCTGCGGCTGTGCCGGCTGCAGTCCTTCCGGCCTTCAGCACCACAACAGGCTTTTTCTTGGTTATCTTCTTTGCTATCTCTATGAACTCCTTGCCGCGCTTTATGCCCTCGATATACATTATTACTACCTTGGTCTCTTCGTCATCCATCAGGTAGTTTAGTATGTCGACCTCGTCAACATGTGCAGCATTCCCGTACGATATGAACTTCGACAGACCGAACCCCTCCCCTGAGATGAGGTCAAGCACCGTGCTGCCTACAGCGCCGCTCTGGCAAACGAAACTGACTCCGCCAACCCTGGGCCTGCTCAGCTTGTAGGTGGGCAGGAACAATGTGTCTATCCTAGATCTGGGGTCCATTACGCCAAGGCAATTTGGCCCGAGTGTGGGCATGGCGTATTTCTCTGCGATGCTGACCATCTCGTCCTGCAGCTGAGTATTGCCAATCTCCGCAAACCCGCCGCTTACAACTACGGCAGTCCTCACCCCTGCCTTGCCGCATTCCTCCAGGACCTTAGGGACGAACTGGGCAGGCACTGCAATCACTGCCAGGTCTATCTTGTCTTTTATGTCTGCGACGCTGACGAACGTCTTCACTCCCATTATGTCACCGTCCGCTTTCTTGTTTACCGCATAAAGCCTGCCAGAGTACCCCGCATTTATGTAATTCTGCAGTATGACGTGCCCGACCTTGTCTGGATCGCGAGAAGCGCCTATTATCGCAACGGAATCGGGCTTGAGCATCGGGATTAGGTTCATCTTCCTCATGCGATCACTTTGTAAGAATGCGTATGTCCACGGCGTCGTATCCGTCCTCCCTGACAACCACCGGATTGAGGTCAAGCTCCTCGATCCTGCGGTTGGACATGAGAAGGGCATTGACGTCCATTATAAGATTTGAGAGCATCTTGCTGTTCTTGCCGTTAAATGTGATAACGTCGCGCGACTTGAGCTGGTCTATCATATCCTGGGCGTCGGCTTTCTGTATGGGGCATACCCTAAGCGCAAAATCCTTGAACACGTTCACATATATGCCGCCAAGCCCTATCAGTATCAGCTTGCCGAACTGCGCATCGGTCCTGGCGCCGAGTATGATCTCAACGCCTGGCTTGGCCATGCGCTGCGCTATGATCCTATACGGATACAGCCCCCTGCCCTTTGACGCCAGCTGCTTGTATGCGGCAGTTATCTCATCGCCCTTAAGGTTCAGCTTCACAAGCCCCTCTTTGGACTTGTGCAGCGCCTTATCAGATATGAGCTTAAGTACTATGGGTTCGCCGCTGGAGAACTCCATGGCGTCGCCAGCTGATGACACGTACCTGCTCTGGATGCTCTTTATTCCGTGCTTGTCAAGGAGCCTTTTGCCCTCGAAGTAGTCCACCAACGGCGTCATATCACCTTTAGCTTGTATAGAACAACCAGCACGATTATTATCACTATTAGGGCAATGGGCAGCTTGGGGATGCCGCCTCCCGTATTGGCAGGCGCCTTGTGCTGTGAATCCGCTGACGCAGCCGACTGCTGGGCAGCGGCAGCTGCCTGGACGTATGCAGGAGGCGTAGGCTGCTGCGGTTGAGGCGCCGGCGGTTGCATTGCAGGGTTGCTGGCGCTGCCTTTGGGCTGCGCCTGGACTGAAGGCGGCGCAGGCACGTACTTCATAGGCTCGTTGGTGTACTGCGGCTGCGGCGAAATGGGAGTGAACTGGGACTTGGCTTTAAGGAATCCGGACTCGGTAAGCGATACCTCAGAGCTTCCGCTCCTGAGCTCGTATGAGGTGTAGCCCTGCTTGGATAGCTTGTAGAGCCTGAGCGCGAGATCCTTTGGCCTCACGTTCATCGATTTCTGTATGTCGGCAGGTGCACGCTTGCCCCCTGAGAGCTGCTTGAGTATCTCATGGTCCAGGCTGTCGAAAGGTTCTAGGGCCTTGGCATCTGCGTCAGTCATCAATGCCTTGCCCTGGTCCGTGACCTTTATGGTATTGGGCCCCGGATAGTAGGCCATGAAGTCTATAAGCCCCTTCTGCTTTAGAGCGCCTGCAAGGTTTGACGCGTCGAATATGCTCGCGTTTATTATGCTTCCAAGCTTCTCGAGGGTCGTGTCCGGAGTTATTCGGGTTATGGTCGCAAGATCGATGAATGTGACTTCATCTGGCATACTATCAATCTGATTAATTGAATAATAGTAATTAAAAGGATTGGTTGCTAAATGTTAGCGCTAGGTAGTGATATTTTGCATGTGAAGTTCCTGGGAGGCGCCGGCGAAGTGGGCCGGTCCGCTTTCCTTCTCGACGGCAGCAGAAAGATACTCCTCGATTATGGGATAAAGATTGACGGGGATACAGAGTACCCGTTGCATCCGGGCAGGGTAGACGCATGCATAATCAGCCATGCGCACCTGGATCACAGCGGATTCACCCCTTCGCTGTACGCCGAGGCGATGCCTACGGCTTTCGCCACTGAGCCTACCATGGCGCTTGCGGAACTGCTAATAGAGGACTCCATAAAGGTACACAAGAGGAAACACCAGAACCCACACTTCCACAGAAACAACCTCAGGACCATGCTCAACAGATATGTGCCGTGCGAGTACGGCAAGGGGCATGAATTCGGGGAGTACAACATAACCATGTACGATGCCGGGCACATATGCGGCAGCGCCATAACCTGCGTGGAAAAGATGGATAATGGCAGGAGGCTGGTCTACACAGGGGACTTCAAGATGGAGAACCAGCTGCTGGAGCAGGGAGCCAGGGCAGTGAAGAGCGATATCCTCATCATGGAGTCGACGTACGCAGTAAGGGAGCATCCTGACAGGGAGAGCATGCTGAAGAGGTTCGTGGATGACATTCGCGAGGTAATAGACAACAGAGGTATAGCGCTTGTGCCAGTGTTCGCTGTAGGAAGGGCGCAGGAGATGCTAGCGCTTATGAATAAGTACGGGCTCATAGAGCACACATTCTTCGATGGCATGGCCAAAGCTGCAACTGAGATAGTGGACAGGTACCCAGGATATGTGAAGAACGTGGGGTTGCTGCAGGGGGCTATAAAGAAGGCGATGTGGGTGGAGACCCAGAGGAACAGGAAGCATGCGCTGGAAGGAGGGGGCATAATACTAACCACCTCGGGCATGCTCAACGGAGGGCCGGTGCTGGATTACATAACAAGGCTGAACAAGAACTCGAAGATATTCCTCACAGGATACCAGGCCGAGAACACCAACGGACGCAGGCTGATGGAAGGCAAGCCGCTTGATATAGACGGGAAGGAGTTTAGGGTGCGCACGCCTTTCACGGCCTATGACTTCTCAGCGCATGCCGGCAAGGCAGACCTGCACAGGTTCATAAAGGATAGCAGCCCGGAGACCGTGATCTGCGTTCATGGCAGCGAAGAGTCATCAACAGCCCTGGCAGAGGAGTTAAAAATGGAAGGATTCGATGCCATAGCCCCAAAGGTAGGGGACGTGGCAACGGTGGAATTCTGAAAGATGTAAGGAAAAGGAAAAAAGAATAGCGCTTGCGCGTTACTCTTCCTCGTCAAGGTCCGATACTTCATCGTCGCTTCCTGCAGGCATGTCGGACTTTCCAAGTACCTCTATCTTGCCGTACTTGCCCGTTGAGAGCTGCGGATTGCCCTTAAATTCGCCTACGTAACCTTTTGACACCTTTATCTTATCGCCGACGCTTACGGCTTCTATGTCCTTGCCCCAAAGGGACAGGATTATGGATCCGCTGTCGTCCTTTAGCGTTGCGCTTGCAACATTAAGCCTCTTGCCGTACTTTGTTATGACTTCACGCGGTTCCTGCTTCTCAACAACGGTAGCCTCAAGCTCAACATCGCTCGCTCCCGCCTTTAAATCGCTTATTTTCATAGGATCACTGAGTGGTATTAGCTATATTAGATAAGTTATATTAACTTTTTGATGCCCCGCGCCAATACCTCCTTGGATAAAGATCCTGTGCTGGCTAGGGCTTGTCATCATGCCACGCACTATTCACTGGGTTTTTAAACTTCTCTGCCACCCGTATAGAGAAGTGCGCCATATTCAGATCGTTAAACAGGTATCTGCAGGTTCGGATAGGTCTGCAGGAACGCTTGGCCAGGCTAATGCTGGCCCTGATCGCAGTTTTTTCTCTGCTGCCGATGCCCGCA
Source organism: Microcaldota archaeon (assembly GCA_027314465.1). Taxonomy (GTDB): domain Archaea; phylum Micrarchaeota; class Micrarchaeia; order Micrarchaeales; family CABMGC01; genus JAJZNA01. Next base: position 1,073 of record DAHVAU010000063.1, on the reverse strand, counting down.
TGGCGGCGTCTGAACCATCTACTCCGCTAGCGTTCGTGGGGGATGTTAAAAGGATAAGACTCAGTGCAGGCAATTACCATTGGAGCTGGTGGCACAGCAGGTAGGAACAGCATTCTGTGGCGATCAGCTCTTCTGGGGCGAGGTGCGCTTGGCGATACCGTAAAGCTTGGCGGCAGTCTCAAGCAGGCTGCGTACCGTACCTGAAGTGCTAATGGTGTACAGGGCCACTTGGCGGCCTTTGATGTTCTTGATGAATGCCGTTGCAAGTATAAGGTCTCGCTCGTATCCGCGGTTCACCCTTATTATGAAGGCGTTGTCGCAGAATTGGTGCACGACTTTTGGATTCGCCCTTATATACCCTATATGGCCCATCTCGGCGCCTATTGACTCGGATAGCGCAGATGCTATAGATGCATCCTTTGTGTTGATAGGCTCAGAGGCCTCCACAAGGAGATAGCGGTTCTTGTGCCTCACGATCATGTTATCCCGCCCCAGGACATCATCCCGCCATCCTGGCCCCCGGATATGAGATGTGCGATCTCACGCAGCTGCGCGCTTGACAGCAGCTGTGCCCTGGAGTCGGCCATGGACACCAGCACCACTCTTGCCTTAAGTGAGTGGGCTGCCATGAACAGCTTTCTAAGGCCATGGAGCGCAGCTCCCTTCTCCCTGCCGCACAGCCCGGTGAATCTTGCGGCAAAGATGAAGACCGGCTTGCCGTACTCTGCAGCCTTCTCTATGGCTTTCTTGTCAATATATGCGCCATCGAACGCAATGCCTATAACGTCCGGCTTCCTCAGCTCAGTTATTAGGGCTCCTGAGTCCCCTCCGGTTGCTATTGCAGGAATTCCTGGCGCCGGATGTGAAGAGACGAGAAGATCCCTACCTGCCGAATATACTTTATCATAGCCAAGCCTTTCCTGCAGGCCCCTGTCAACATCGAAAAGAGCTATGTCGAAATGCCCGCTCAAGCCCCCACCAATGCAAGCTGCGCACGCCGATGCTCACTGGGCACCCTGCCCCTGAGCCGACTTGTACACAGAAGTTATCTGCTCGTTGAGCTGCTTCTCCTT
>DAHVAU010000057.1 GCA_027314465.1 Microcaldota archaeon | reverse complement strand
CCTGACGTCCTCTCCCGCCATCTGCAGTATTATATTCGACTTCAGCCTGTTTATGTACATCCTGCGGTTCCTGCCCCTGAGCCACAGCTCACCGAAGTGCAGTATGACAAGCCTGCCGTCATTGAGGCCCATGCAATCGCTGTATGTTTAGAGATGCGGCCTTTATTAACTGGTGGCCATGCGACCGTCACGGCGGACCGAGATAGCCGGTGGCAGTGACCGCCGCACCCATTGATGTTGCTATCACGTCCTGCTGGCTTGGAGTCTCTTTTAGAATCAGTGCCTCTGCAAGGAGATGTACTCTGCTTTTACGGATGGCCTTCATCCAGGCAACGCCTGCTTATTGGAATCTGCTACCTTGAGCTTCTCTGCGCTATCTCCTTGCGGTTTGGCTTCCTGTTGTGAACCGTGTTCAGCCTGTAGCATCTGTTTGAGCAGTAGTAGCGTATTGCGCCGTTCCTGCGCACGTAGGTAAGCCCTGTGCCCTTCTCTATCTCCCTTGTGCAGTATGAGCATTTCATGCTTATCTGGCCCTTATCGGCTTGTCCTCCCTGCTCGTGTCAGGCAGCCTCATTATGTCCCCTATCCTTATCTTGCCTGCCACGTTCCTCCTTATTACCCTTCCCTTGTCCTTGCCCTCAAGTATCTTGCACATGGCCTGCTTTATCTCACCGTATATTCCGGTGCGCAGAACAGACACATCAACTACCTCGGTAAGCCAGCCCTCGAACGTCTTCTCGTCGCCCTGCTTTTGCTGGGATGGAGCCGGGCTTGGGGCGTCCTTTTTTACCTGAGGCTTCTGATCTTCAGCCATTTGACCACTTGGGATATTTAACCATTCATGCGGAAGGCGCAGGCGCCTCAGTCTTGGCCTGTGCTTCCTTTGGAGCCTTCTCCTTCTTCGGCTTCTCCGCAGCAGGCTTTGGCTCCTTCTTCTCCGAAGGTGCAGCTGTCTTTGACTCAGGCTGAGCCTTGCCAGTGAGCTTCGCCACGACTTCCTTGAGTATCGCCTCTGCCTGTCCGGCCTTCTCTATTGCTATTGCAGAGCATGGCACGTTTATGCCCACGGCATTGCCTATCTCCTGCTTTGTAGGAATGTACACTAGAGGTATCTTCTTCTGCTCGCAGAGCGTTGGTATGTGCATCACTACCTCTTTAGGCTCGACATCCTCGGCCACTAGCACAAGCGTTGCGAGATTCCTCTCTACGCTCTTTGTGACTTCGTTGACTCCCTTCTTTACGGAGCCGCCCTGCCTTGCCATTCTCACTGCTTCCAGTGCCCTGTCGGACACTTCTTTTGGTACGTTCGCCATATTCTACACCTCGTTTCATTGGTGCAACAAGTAGTTGCATTCAGCATGATATGTGACTGTGCGAATAACTAACTATTCTACATATAGAATTATAAACGTTTCAACACGCCTTGCGCGCATTAGGAAGGCTTAAAAATAAGATGCTGTGCATATGCTATGGTGCAATAAAGTGGCCCTCAGAGAGGAGTATAGGCCTGCAAAGACTCTTTCTTCCGTCGTTCCCTCCCAGAACCTGCACGGGCTGTACAATGGCACAGCAGGCAGCACTGCAGATGGCAGAGCTGCAGCGTCACAGCCAGGAAGGCTTTGCACTGACGATGCGGTAAAGCTTTACGGCATGCTCTGCCGTGACTCCTGGAACGGAATAGAGGACTCTGGAAAGAGGAAGAGGCGTGCAGCTAGGATAGCGCGCGACTCCTCGCTAGGAATGCTGGTGCATGACACCGAAGCGCAGGTAAAAAGCGTGATTGCAGCCATGGAGAGGATCGCCCCTGCAAGCGACGACACCAAGAAAAAAGCTGTGCAACTGGTGCAGGAGCTGTGGGCTAGAGGACTGAATTTCAAGCAGATGATGTCTGAACTAAGGACCATGTACATCACCGAGATGAGGACATTGCATCCAAGCATGGCAAAGAACCACTTAGCTAGTCTTGTGGCTTGGAACGCCATCTGCGATGTGTACGTAGGGTCGCAGCACAGCGTCAGCAAAGCGGTAGACGCATCTATAGAGTCGTTCATAAAGGCGGGAAACTACAGTGAGGCGATACTTACTGCAATAGAGTTTAACATGCCGCTGGATCGCTGGAGGAGCAGCGTAGTAGGACCTAAGGACCCGTGCTGCGTATCCGCGCTTATAGAAAAGAGCGGCAGCAAGACTGCCATGGCACGCCTTTCCTACAATACATACATGGTTTTAGTGCAGGCATTGGCAGGCAAGAATCTGTCAGGCGGCACCGAGATTGAACGCCACAGAGCCGCAGCAATGGCATTGACTGCATCTGACATCGCAGATAGATACAGTATGGGAAGGAAGAGCTTCATTGAGGCAGCTTCAACAAGCATGTACCTGTTCAACAACCTTGAGCATCCTGCAAGAGACATGGCAGGCATACTTTACATGCGCTGCGTCAGGGCGTAACTGCAGCAACAAAGCACAGCTAATATGTGCTGATCTGATTGGCTTATGGCCCTGATGCTGCATGCCCTAAGAAAAAATGGTCAGTCTAGGAACTGCTCGGGCTTCGGAGGCTCCTCAGGTACCCCCTTCCTCTTCCTTATCTCCCTGACTACGCTGTTCTGCAGCTCCTTAGGCATCTTCTCGTACCCGGCATACTCCGGATACCAGATGGCCTTGCCCTGGGTGAGGCTCCTTATCTCGTTTGAGAAGCCCTTGATCACCTCTGCCACAGGAACCTTTGCTATTATGGTTGCAGCCTCGCCTTCCTGCTGTATGTCAAGTATCTGGCCCCTCTTGCCCTGCATGAACGTTATTATCTCCGAGATGAAGTCCTGCGGTATGTTTATGGTGAACTTCTGCTTTGGCTCGAGCAGGACCACGCCTGCGGCAAGCATTCCTGCGTATATGGGCCTGCGCATCGCAGGTATTACCTGTGCAGGGCCTCTGTGCACCGGATCCTCGTGTATCGTTGCGTCGGTTATCAGTATCTTTATGCCAGTGCACTTCTCCCTTGCCAGAGGGCCGTCCTTCATTGCCTCCTCGAATCCCTCTATGAGCAGCTCCATTACCTCGTTTAGGTACTGCACTCCCTTGGTTGCATCAATAAGCACGCTGCTGTTGCATATGTCAACTACTCCCTTAGCCTCGTCCCTTGACATGCCGGCCTTTATGAATTCCTCGATGTGGCCCTTGCCCTTTGGCTTGCCCTCCTTGTATGCGCCTGTATCAAGCAGCTCAAGCACCCCAGGCTCAAGAGGAGCCACGTTTATGTAGAACTTAGTGTGCCTGTTCGGACTCTTTCCCTCAACGTCATTAGCAGTCTTCTCTATGGTCTCCTTGTATACCACTATAGGCTCGGATGTAGTCACAGGGACCTTGAACTCGTCCTTGAGCTTGGTCTCGATCACTTCAAGGTGAAGCTCGCCCATTCCGCTCACAAGGTGCTCGCCGGTCTCCTGGTTGAGCTCAACAAGTATCGTCTGGTCTCCCTTGGAAAGCTCTCTTAGGGCCTCTATTAGCTTTGCCATGTCCCTTGTGTCCTTGGCCTCTATGGCCTTTGTAACCACAGGCTTTGAGTAGTGCCTTATCTGCTCGAACGGCTCTATGTTAGCCTCGCTGGCAGTATCCCCTATCGATACGTTGTCAAGTCCGACTATTCCTGCTATGTTACCTGCGGCAATCTCCTCCACTATGACACGCTCCGGACCCATGAACAGGCTGACCTGCTGCACCCTCTGCTTGTCTGGCTGGCCGCTAAGATACAGCTCTGTGCCCTTCTTAACCGTGCCTGAAAACACCCTGCCTATTGCAACCTCTCCGCTGTGCTGGTCGTACGATACCCCGAACATCACCATATTTACCTTGGCCTTTGGATCCACGGTTATCATGGCCTTTCCGTCCTCGCTGTTTATGTCACCATGCCACAGGTGCGGTATGCGGTATACCTGTGCCTCCTTTGGGCTTGGTAGGTGCTCTATGACCATGGCAAGTGTGGCCTCGTCTATTGGCGCAGCCTCCTGCAGCTTTGTCTCGTCATTCTTTGCAGTGAGCTCGAATATGTGCTTGAACGTGACGTTGTACTTCTTCATGATGTGCGTAGAGATTGCCCACTTCTTGTATGCGGAGCCGAATGCCACTCCGCCGTTCTCTACGCTGAGCTGCCATGACTTTGAGAACTCCTCAGGCGCGAACTGCACTATGAGCTTGTTTATGTCGGCTATGAGCTTGAGAAGCCTCTCGAACGTCTGCTCTGGAGTAAGCTTGAGCTCGTTGAGAAGCCTGTCGGTCTTGTTCACGAAAAGCACTGGCTTTGCCTTCTCCTTGAGGGCCTGCCTTAGCACAGTCTCCGTCTGCGGCATTATGCCCTCGACAGGATCCACTACGAGCACCACCCCGTCAACAGCCCTCATTGACCTAGTCACGTGCCCTCCGAAGTCAACGTGGCCAGGGGTATCTATGAGATTGATTATATAGTCCATGCCATTATACGGGAATGCCAGCGATATGTCCGCCGACTTTATTGTCATTCGCCTGTCCTTTTCTATGGCCTCGTAATTCGTGTAGAGGGATTCGCCTGCAACTTGCTTTGATATTATCCCTGCACGGGCGAGAAGAGAGTCTGTGAGCGTGGTCTTTCCGTGGTGGACGTGGGCTATTATGGCTACGTTCCTAACCCTATCTATGTCGCCCATTATCTTTGCGACTTCATCGGCTACGAACTCCTTCCTTACCATATTTACCTTGCCCTCTTGGCTATTCTCTCGGCTTCGATTCTCTTCTTGACAGCGTAGCTGTCAGGGCTGTTGGATGCTGCAAGCATTATCTCGTTTGCAAGGGCCTCTGATAGCGTCTTCTTGTTCTTGAAAGCGCTCATGAGCCCTGCAAGAGCCACATGCCTTAGTGCGACATCGAGCCTTCTCTGCGAGCTTATCCCTACAGCAACGTTGTAGCTTATTCCACCGTACCTGACTCTTGTAGTATCCTCTATTGGCGCAGCATTCTGAAGCGCCTCTATGAGAACCTGCACAGGATTTCTCCCTGACTTCTTCTGTATCGACTCAAACGACTGCTCAACTACGTGCATTACCTTTAGCTTCTTTCCCTGGAGTGCCCCTTTGCGCCTTATGACCTTTCCTGAGACCTTCCTTCCGGTGCCTCCCCTCATAAGCTTGCTTATGAGCCTCTCCACTATGTCAACGTGGGTGTTATAGTATGCCTGGTGCTTCCTCCTGCCGAATATGTTAGGGTAGGACTTCTTTCCCACGCGTATGTACGAGGCAAGACTCTGGTCCTCAACCGCAAACCCAGTCACGGGATACTTGCCGAACAGCAGCTGCTCCCTTGCATGCGCAGGCTCGCCTGCCTCTGCCTTCTTGGCAGTTACAGGCCTCTTCTTTGGCTTGTCCACTGCCTGCTCCTGCTGCTCCTGTGCAGGAGCCTGCAGCTGCGGGGTTGACTGCACTTCGTCGGCCTTTGCCGCAACATTGATAGTTTGATCAGCTTCTGCCATTAGTATCATCTCTTAGGCTTCTCCTTCTTGCCCTTCACTATCTGGTATATGTCAGTGCCATTTACAGCTATGACCCTGTACTTAAGTCCAGGAATGCTGCCCATCTGGCCTCTCTGCGAACCACCCATACCCTGGATGGTGACCTCGTCGTGCTCCTCTATGAAGTTTATTGTTCCGTCGTAAGGCACGTACGCACCTACAACCTTGCCGTTCTTCACCAGCTGTACCCTCACGCACTTTATGAGACCTGAGTGCGGCTGCTTCTGCTGCAGCACGAACTTCTGCAGCACAAGTGCCTTTGCCATAGGCACTGTACCTACAGGGTCGTACTTTGCCTTGAGCTTGAAGAACTTCCTCTTCCACCACTTCTTCAGCATCCTGTATCTCTTCCTCTTCCTTATGAGTTCCTTAGCTGCAAATTCTCCTTTGGGCAATTATTCACCATCAATACTGTTCTTTTAATATGTTCGAGTTTCCAGGCTCCATTATGGCAAGGCTGTTCACAGAGTATGGGCGGCCGCACACCGTACCCAGCTCAAGGGATCCGCCCTTGTAGCTTATCATGCGTATCCCAGCAACCTTGCAGACATGGCTTATGTCCTCTATTATGTCCTTGCGGCCCTTCTCCGCGATTACAACGGCCTTTGCAGAGTCCGCATTTACTGCCTTGAGCACCTCGCGGTAGCCCAGGCTAACCTTTCCCGTGTCAACCGCAAGCCTAAGGTCGTTGGTTAAGTCAGCCAAGCTACCATCTTTCTTTATGGATGCCATTCAACCGTATGAAATAGCGTTAGATTATTCTTTCAAAAGATATTTAAACCTGATTACGGCCGCGCCTTGCCATTTTGCGCCTTTGAGGCTCCAGCCTCTTCCCATACTTGTCTATCTCAAGGCCTGCTATCCTCCTTGATGATATGGGATTTCCATCGTACGCAAGCTTGAATGGTATTGTTATTATGCTCATGGCCTTGAGCCCCGCCCTCTTCCTGATCGCGTTTATCCTCTGGGCAACGGGCCTGGTCTCCTTGCTTACAACTATCGCGTAGTAGTCCCCTTTGAGCGAGGGCCCGTACCTGTCGCGCAGCGGCGCTATTGAGTATGGCTTGGCGAACCTGGACACGTAGGCTTCAAGATTGCGTTTCCTTGTGGCATAGCTTTGCGTAATTGCCTTATGGTTCTTTGTGTATCCATTGGTGGTAAGGCCTATGTACACAAAATCCCCCGATGTGAAAGCCCTTCTTAGAAGTGCCATGTGGCCAGTATGCATGTACGCGAATGTACCGCCCAGAATTATCCTTCGCATGACTTTATCTCACACGCAAGGTTTATAGCCTGCGCACTAGAGTGTCCTAAGTGCCTCTATTGGCTCTAGCCTTGACGCCCTCCACGCAGGATACAGGCCCGCCGCACCGCTCACTAGCATGGCAACTATCAGGGCTCCTATTATGGTGCTGGCAGATAGCATTGGAGAGAAGGTCAGGGAACCGGAGCTTGACGATGAGGATGGCCCACCGCCAAAGGCTGCTGCGCCGCCTGAGCCGCCCGGACCTGTGCGCACTGTTGCGCCTGATTGTCCTGATGAAGCAGAAGGACTTGCGCTGGAAGCATGGGATGCAGCTGCCGCAAGCCCGTAAGACACCCCCGCGCCGACCACTATCCCAAGGATTCCGCCGATAACCCCTACTAGAAGGGCCTGGAACAGGAACAGGGCCATCACGTCCTTGTTCCGAAATCCCAGCGACTTCATTATCCCTATCTCGTGCGTGCGCTCCATCACCGACATGAGCATCACGTTCATTATCCCTATTGCAGCAACCATGAGGGATATTCCTGCTATCACTACGAGAAGTACAGTTATTGACCCCACTATCTGCGCCGCAGTTGCTGCTATCTCCTGCGTGTCTATGACTCTTGCATTTGAGCCGTAGATCTGTATTATCAGATTTGCCAGAGGTACCACACTGCTGGTGTTCTTGGCCTTGATGAGTATCTCATTGAATGAGTTCCTGTGGAGCAGAGTCTGCGCAGCAAGCATTGACATTATTACGCTTGTGTCAACTGGCACTAGCAGCGAGTTGGATGAATTGAGTATCCCGCTTACCGGTATTATGGTGCTCTGCGTAGAGCGCGAGCCTGACTGGGTCAGCGCAGTCACAGCGCTGCCTATGAATATGTTCTGCCTGCCGCTGCTGGATGACGGGAAAGCTATGCTGTGGCCTATCAGCGATGCCGGCGAGGCACTGTCAGGATACGTGCTGCCCTCGTATATGGAGACGTTGCCGCCTACTGCAGCCTGCAGGTCCTGCGGGGATATGCCTATGATTGTTGCCGACACATTCTCGCTGCCAGACAGTATCGTTGCAGTGCCAGTTAGTATTGGTATGACTGTGCTCGCATTTGGCAGTGCGGATATCTGGGCAGTGTCTGCCAGAGTGAATCCGCTAGCCTTGGCAGATGACACAAGTATTGACGTAGGACCCAGGGTCGATAGCGAGGACTGTATGCTGGCACTTATGCCCTCGGTCAGGGATATTAAGGCCACTATGGATGCGACCCCTATCACTATCATAAGTATTGTAAGCGCGGTCCTGACGCGCTTCTCGTTCAGGTCATTGTAGCCCAGCCATACAAGGTCCTTGTAGTTCATTTAGCTGCCCTTCTCCTGCGCTCCCTGTACAGAAGCACCGCAAGAACTATTATCACAATCACCATTAGCAGCTCGATTATTCCGCCACCGCCGGCAGACTGCCTTACTATCGTGCCTGAGCCGTTTGCCGAGGCAAGAAACGGCGCGCCTACAGGCACTGTGACATTGACTATTGCGCTCATGTTCTGCCTCAGGTTGTTTAGGTAGTTGACGCGCACAGGCACAGTGTACACCCCTGGCTTAGTGCTGTTCAAGACCTCCTGGCTGATTGTCACTGATGTCTGGCCATCTGCAGATATGGAGCCAACGAAAACCGAGTTGGAACTGAATGTCTTGAAGCCCTTTGTAGGAAGCGCGGTTGCAGTCATTCCCGAGGCTCCTGCAGTGCCCGTATCAGTGAGAACAAATGACATTGAGAATATGCTTCCAGGCGAAGCCCCTGAAGGCGACACAGTTATACTTGACGGAGTGAGCTGTATCAGCCCGGTTGACAGGAAGAACCTATTGTTTAGCACCTGGTTGAGCCTTGACCCGTTGTAGAACGTCGTGGTTATGTTGACAGGGAAGGATGACGATGCGTTCGCATATATGTCTATGCTCTCATTCAGAACCACGGAGTTGTGAGGAGAAACCGAAGTAACCTGTATTGGCTGGTTCTCGAGCACCCCGCCGTCGGATCCGGGTATTGAGATGTGTATTAGGAGGTTGGTAAGCGTCGTATTGCCGTTGTTCGTGAGATTCAGCGTAAGGTTCTCAGTCTGGTCTGATACCAGGGTGCTAGGCGTCGCATTTATGGACAGAGGCATCGGGCATCTTTCTGTAACGAACGTCACGTTCCTCACCTCGCTGTCCGTATACAGGTACAGGAAATTGTACGTTATGGATACCTGGGCAAACATGAGGGATGACGCGTTTGCGCTCACGAAAGTAGGTACATTTATGGTTATGGAGTGATGTGGACCGACATTGTTATCGCTATTGCCATTAGGCGAGGAGTAGAGGCCCTTGCCGCCCAGCCCAACGACTATCTGCTGCATCTCAGGCCCCGATACGTTCGGCGCAGCCTGCGCGTACCCCACTGCAGGAGCGTATCCAAGATTTGTTATGACTATAGGTATGCTGTCCACCTGTCCCCTGCATACTGCTATCGCTCCTGAACTTACATTGAAGCTTGGCGCAGTAGGCGTGCCTGAGAGGGTCGAGCTGGTAGCAGCGTATGCAGTCTGCGCAGCAAGCACCAGCGCCATTATGGCGAAAATCGCGTATTTACTTTGAATGCTCATCGTGTTACCTCTTTCTCCATCTTACCATCCTTGATATAGATTATCTTATCGCAATACTTTGTCGTGTCAGGATTGTGCGTGACCATCACAAGCGTGACATTGCCCGTGCTGCTTATCTCCCTGAACAGCTTTATCACTTCATCGCCAGACCTTGAGTCCAGATTGCCCGTAGGCTCATCGGCCAGCAATAAGGCAGGGCTGTTTACAAGAGCCCTTGCAACTGCAACGCGCTGCTGCTCCCCGCCACTGAGCTGAGTCGGCTTCTGCTTTAGCCTGTGGCCCAGGCCGAGCCTGACAAGAAGCTGGTCTGCCTTCTTTAGCCGCTCGCCCTCGCTCAGCGGCATGTTGAACAGAGGCAGCGCGGCGTTGTGCTCGGCATCAAGTCCATTTATAAGGTTGAAGGCCTGGAACACAAATCCCAACTTCCTGCTCCTGAAGTCTGCAAGCTGGTCGCCATTCATGCGTGACGTTGGTATACCATCTATATACACCTCGCCGTGCGAGGGCTTGTCTATGGTGCCCAGTATGTTCATGAGCGTTGACTTGCCGCTACCTGACGGGCCCACTATGGCAGCGAAGTAGCCTTTCTTGAATGTGAAGGAGATGTCCTGCAGCGCCTTGACCTCGACGTCGCCGGATCTGTATATCTTGCTGACATTGCTGACCCTTACTGAATAGTCAACCATGAAATTATCTCTCAGGCCATATTATAAAGAGTTGGTCAATGCTTCGTTTTTCGTACCAGAGGTATTGTCTGTTGCAGAAACGCATATGCCTGCCGGTTAGGGCTGCCGCGTTATGGCAAGCACCGCATTGCCGCAATTCCCACCCCAGGGCCCAGGTCCGGTCAGTGAGCATATCGCGCCGCCGCAGCAGTACCAGCCGCCGCACTCGTCTTGGAGCCAACGAGCTTGGCGCAGGGTTGGCGCTGATTGGAACGTCGCCGCAAATACCAGCAGAAGTTTCCAGGATCAGTCACTCCTGGCAGGTGCATGACGCTGAACTTAAGTCAGAGGCTGCGCAGTAGACTGCAGGCGGCTGGATTGCAGTGGTAGTCGAAGATGTCGAAGTGGATGATGTTGAGGCTGACGTACTAATGGAGGTCTGGAAATTTGCAGTCAGTGGAAGTCTGCAGTCAGTATTCCGTTTGAGGTTGCAGAGCCAGTAGTGAGTTGGGATGTGCCAGACTGGACAGTCACGCCTCCCTGCTGAGTCCAGCTGCTGAACGTATATCCAGAGGGAGCGTCTGCGTATATGTAGTACTCTGCGCCGTTTATGAAATCAACTACGGAGTTGGATGCATACGCCACGCCGTCTACAGATATCTGCCCCCCTGCCACATTGGAGAGTAGCGTCACCGGATATATTGGAAGCGAGCCGGACACATACACCGTGCCTGTGCCTACAGTGTTGTATGGTATGCATGAGTTGTTGGCGCACTCCGAGTAGTGAAGTACGAAATCAGGATTCAGCTGCGAGCCCAGTGGCGCAGAGTATCCGCTGAGCGTTGCATTGCATATGACAGTTGCGCCTAGTGGCGCATTTGCCGGGATGCATGTGCCCTGATAGCTCCCGGAAGCGCCGGGGGAGAACGAGATTGCATTTGCACTCTGGAAATCCATCCGCTGAAAGAGGTTGTTCGTGAATTCGACTACTGCCTGCACCGTCTTTCCGTTGCTAGCCACTGCTATCTGGACGCAGTTTATCTGGGCAGTTATAGTGCACGAAGACGGAGTCTGAGTGGAATTGCTGTTTGAGTACATGAGGTATGCGACAACCGCTATCACAACGACAAGTATGAGAAGCGCTATTGCGAACGTTGATATGTATTCTATTGACGACTGCATTTTCCTTGTGCCAGCATTTCCTTCTGGGGCCATGTCCAACCTCTGCAGATGTAAGTAATTACCAATGCTTATAAGCTTTGCTCGTCATGGCGCTCACAATTATGCAATAGCCCAAGTTACTGCGTGGCAGGCCGGCATGGCTTTGTCGCCGCCATGGAACCCGTGCAGAGCGTGTGGGCAGATAAGCGGCCGGAGCCGTTTATATAAAGAGCTGGCACTGCGCACGGATCGACTATCGCAGCGAAGTCGCCTTTCCTGGATGTGAAGTAGATGTCCTGCACGCGTTAGCAACTACGTCGCTGACCCGTACACTCTGCTGACCATTATCGAGTAGTCAACCATGCAGTTATCTCTCAGAATAGAATATGGAGGAGGTGGTCAACGCTTCGTTTTTATCCTATTGCGCAGGATGTGCCGTCAACATTGACTCCGCCGAAATTAGTCATGTTGTATGCCGGACCTACGAAGTAAGGCGGGGAGATTACAGGCGATGATGCACTCTGCGGCTGGCCCACTTGAGCAATCTGTCCGGGGTCCTGCAGCCCTGTAGCCACTCCAGTAACCATGTCTGTTGCTGTGTTTATGATGTCAATGCTCCCTGAGCCGCTATTCGCAACTGCCACCAGGGCCCTGCACGCAGGGAAAAGCGATGTAGGGTCTGATCCAACTGCTATTGCATTCACGACCTGTTCTGTGGAGGTGTTGGTGAGGAGCACCTCGTTCTGCGATGAGTCAGCCATGTACACAGTAGCATTGCCAACTGCAGTAAGCGCTGCAATGCTGGCGCCTGAAGGGACGTTGCCTATCGGGCTTATTGCGCCTGTAGCAGTATTGATGACCTGCACCCCAGACGAGCCAGCCACATACACCTTTGAATTGTCAGGCAGTATTGCCATTGCCTGCTGGCCGGATCCCACGGCGTATGTTGCCCTTAGGTAAGGCTGTGCACCTACAGTAGTCTGACAGAATCCGACCCCCACAGGCAGAGGGCAGGACTCTGGCACCGATATCACACCCACGCTGCTTGATCCCTGCACGTAAAGGTCTTTGCCGTCAGTGCTGATGCCCATGCTGATGGGATTGAACCCCAGCGCGATTGTATTTACGACCATGTTGTTTGACGGATCTATGACAGATACCGTGCCGCTTCCGGAGTTCGCAACGAATAGGAAATTGCCGTTCTGCGACGGCACTACGGCGATAGGGGCACTGCCTACTGTTATGGCGTTGGTGATGTATACGGTATTGCCGCCTACCAGCTCAGGCTTTATGAGCGTTACTGTGTCGCTGCCATAATCTGCAACGTAGAATTGGCATGTGGGGAGGGCTGCATTGCAGTGTAGCTGACCCTCAGAGCCATACTGGGCAGTATTGTGCGGCTGGCTGTAAACCTGAGTGCTTGATTGGTTGAAGTTTAGCAAATCGGGGATGAAAGCTATTGAGACAGGATCAAGTCCTACCTTCACGACATTCGAGGTGTGCCATGAGAATGTGATGACGTTTGGCACAGTATATGTAGTAATGAATGATACACTGTTAGCTGCATTGTTCATTACTACGAAAGCGATGCCACCTACGTTCAGTATGGCGCTAGGGCCCGATGCAGGTATGCTTGGATCAACTGTATAGTTGTTTAGGCTAAACTGATCGTTTGTGTAGTAGGCAGGTGCCAGGATGCCGTTGCTGTTCCAGTAAGTGACGTACGGGCCGGTGCCTGAGGTGTTAGTGTACAGGTAGGAAACAGTATTGCTGCCTGCATTGGTTACGAATAACGATGGCCCACCTATGGGCAGATAATTGGCCTGTTCATAAGCGGCATTTGAAGGCATAATCACATTGAAGGTCGATATGGTATTGTACCCATATTCATTGAACGCCCATGTTATTGCGTTAAGCCCTGACCATGACTGCAGTACGTAATACGTTGGTAATCCCTGCAAGTCGGCAGTATATACGCTGTTTGCAGTTATCGTAACGTTGTACCCTGCTGCGTACTCGCCGCCTGGGCATCCTTGCTGCACTGCGGTCGTTGCAGTCGGGCTGCCTGCTCCGGAGGTGGCCGGACTTGCGCTAAGAGTAAGCGCATAGCACTGTATAGAGTTGTAGGATGCAGTCTCTGTTGCCGCGGATGACGGCATTGTAACGCTGAACGAGGTAAGCGTGTTCGACGCTGTGCCTGACCATGAGGAGAACATGTAGCCGGAATTAGGCGCAGCCGCAGTCACGATAATGTTCTCTCCTGAAGCGTACTCTCCGCTGGGGCAGCCCTGGGCGCTTGACGATGCCGTTGGAGTGCCTGATGCGCCAGACGGGCTGATCCTCAGGGTAAGGGCATAGCATGT
>DAHVAU010000055.1 GCA_027314465.1 Microcaldota archaeon | reverse complement strand
GATAAAATAGCATCATGACATATCCTGCGCCAGTGGAGAGGCGCCTGGGCGAGATCAGAAAATCCAGTGCTCACAAAGTGTACATAAGGCTGCTCAAGGGCAGGTACTACGTATACGAAGTAGCGAGCGTACTCGACGCCGCAACAAATCAGAAGAAGAGGCTCGCGTACTACCTGGGCAAGATAAGCGATGACGGCAAGTTCTCCGCGGCACGATCAAGAAAGCGTCCAGAAACCAGGATGGGAAGCGCAGATGAGTGGCTAAAGGCCAAGGAGAGTGGCACTGGCCCAAGCCCCATGGAATCACTCATGCACCCTGATCCTGTCGACCTAAAGATCCTGACTGCCATAAGCACCGATGGTAGAGCTACGATAAGCGAGATAGCAAAGGAGGTAGGAATAAGCAGAGCGTCAGCCTCCAGCAGGCTGAATAGGCTGGCCAACACCTACGGCATAAAGTACACTCTGGAGTTTGGATACAGCTTCTTTGGATTCTCAAGGTATGCAGCGTTCGTAAAGTTTACTGATAACAATAAACCCGATCTAGACAAACTCATATCTCTCCTAGAAAACGAACCAACCATCCAGTACGCTGCACTATTGAAAGGGAATTATGACTTGTTTATGTATATATTTGCTGAAGATACGACTGCTTTAGAGCACAAAATATATGAGCTTAGATCAAATTCTGCTCTTGCTTCGTACAAAACAGCATGGAACGTCAGTTACATTATAGACTCTTATGGCTATGTTCCAGTAAGACCTAAGTTCTTCGAAAGATTAGAAGCCCAAGTATGGCATAAATCCAAAGAGTTCCCACGGAAGAGTCAAGATCAACTCCTGCTCCGCGAGTACGTAGTTCTTAAAGAACTTAATGATAATGGCAACATGGCCTTTTCGGATATAGACGAGAAATATGATTTCAGTCCAGGTGCAGCTTACTACACTTACCAAAAACTCTTCGACAGACACATCATATATCGTATAACTATAACTATGAAGAGACTACCTTTTATGTATCTGGCAGTATCACAATGCAAACAACTTGACATGGAGAAATTCAATTCAAAAAGAGATGCATATTTACTTGATGTAATCATGGATAATTCCACACCAGTGAACAAATATGTATTAATTGGTGACACTGGCTCACCGTATGGTTTACTCTACATAACACCTGTATCTGGCAGTAGTGGCCTTAGGGATATAGAAGATAATTTTAGAAAAGTTGTAGACGGCAGCGAAGTCGAATCCCATATAATAATAAAAACTCTAGTTGGGACGCCTGGATTTAGGAAGTTTGACAATACTAAATCACCACAGTATAAGGTATTGCAGATGTACCAGAAAGGTCAGATGCTGGCGCATGTGCCAAATCCAATATTATAAAATATTTATATTGTGCTGAATGAATACTAATTCCTGACGTCGCAGTATCTATTGGTACCTTACCATAAGTCATTGATTAGGTCATCATATGACAATGCAACCAGAGCCATCTGGAAAGAGAATCAATATAGATCATAGAGACTGGAAACGGTATAATGAAGAACTGGTAGTTCGATGAACTTTCTTTCTCGACTTCGGTTTCGTCGGGAACTGGGATAAAGAACTCGAGAAGATAAACCTATGGAAGAGATGCGTACAGTACGTGTCCCATGACTCAGCAGACTGGAAAGTTCACTGGGTGCAGAGACTATTCAGAAGTTCCGTGTTCTATGACCCATTGAAGGGGTATAGCAAAATAAAACGTAAATGCACAGGTTTTGCAAAAACTGATGGTTTTCCATGCCAAAGATAGCATGAAATTATTCATCCAACAGGGCAAAATACCTACTCCTAAATCTACCTTAGGAAAAGATAACAACCTTATATTTTTATTTAAGTTCCTCCGCCTCCATCCATCGATATCACCTAGTGTATGATTCAAAATTGGGGGTGAAAGTTTATATAACCTTCGCAAAAGCGGAAGTGCCACTGGCGCATATAAATAGCAGAAAAATCAGAACAGAATATTACTTCATGGGGTTGGGGAAATGGGGCTACAAAATGCACCCCGAGCTTGCCTTCTGTGCGGCTCGGGATGCATTTTGTGCCAATATCAGAGTCCTTTACAGTACCTTGTCTTTGCGATCATCTCTCGGCCATTATGTCCCCAAAGCATCTCACGAAATATGACTTGGCCTCCTTTACTGCTTCCTTTCCTGTGGATGTTAGGGTGTACGTGACAGTCTTGCCGGACCTCTTGCCCTCCACCAGCTTCCTCTCACTGAGCTCCTTAAGCGCAGGATAGATGGTGCCCGCCTTTGGCTTCTCCCCTCTTCTGCTCTCTATCTCCTCCGCTATCTCCTCCCCGTGCATATCCCTCTTTGACAGAAGCCAGAGTATCTGGAACGAAAGGAACCCTCGCATATCGCAGCCGTGCATCCTTGCCATGTTTACCAGTCTAAATATATGATATCCTATATGTTTATAATCCTTCATATAGGATATACTATATTAGGGTGCAAACAATGTACGAATGCAACACACACGCATGCGGTGAGGGGATAAGGAACTTCCTCACAAAGGAAGAGAAGATAGAGATCCTCAAGGAGTACAAGGACAACCTTGAGAAGGAGGCCAAGGGAGTTGGCGAGAGGATAAAGGACCTGGAGAAGAATAACTGACCAAGGCCACATTTACCTGGCTATCTAATCCTTTTTCTTTCTTTTTTCTGCAGTTTGAATCCTCAATGCCGTCCTTCACACGAAACTGCCTGAGAACGTTATCCGTGACTGGCCGCAAGCCCTATAATCTCTTCCTGTATGCCTTTATGCCCGACACTATACTGCGTTCGTCCTGCTTAAGCTTTCTCTCCTCCATCCTCATTACCTTTCCGAAGAAAGGCCCGAACAAAAATCCCAGAGCCACTATCACGCATCCCACGGATACGAATGCTATTACAGAAGCGACTATCTTGCCTAACGAAGTGGCAGGAGTTACTGCAGGTCCTTGGGCTGTGGCCAGCATGCTAACGAAGTAGAATGCATCTATGTAAGAATAGCCTTCTATGAAATGGAAAGCTAACGTGCCTATAAAAAGCACGAGGAAGATCAGGGCGAACGAGTATACTGCGCGCCTCCTGAAGGAATGGTATCCGAGGCGCCCAGGACTGCCGTATCCCTGCTCCACAAGGTCCCTCTTAGCCATGTTTGGTTTAGCGTCTATGTCTTTATTACCCTTTATGCCAAAGCCCCCCGCCGCTTGACCTAGAAGTATCAGACATTCATGCTCATCCTGGCCTCATCGCTTATCATCTCAGGAGTCCAGGCAGGATCCCACACAAGGTCTATGTCCACTGTGCCTATATCGTGCAGGCGCTCAAGCCTTAGCTGCACATCAGCAAGTATGACGCTTGTTACAGGGCACATGGGGCTGGTCATTGTAAGCTTGACCTTCACGTTGTTCGAATCGTCCACGTCTATTCCCTGTATGAGTCCAAGGTCCACTATGTTTAGCCCTATCTCCGGATCGACGCAGCCCTTGAGCGCGACTATCACTTCTGGCATGGCTATCTTTGTCATGGCCTATACTTAGAATTCCAGCTATATAATACCTGATGCTGATTTTGTTTCTGCACCTGCAAGCTGCGCGCAGTCACTTGCTGCGTATTACTATTATGCTCTTGTCATCATCGTAGTCTGTCGGCTTTGATTCAAGCGCCCTGAATAATCCCACCAGTGCCTTGTCAAGGCTTCCCGAGGAGCCGAACGCCCTGGATAGGTCATGCGCGTTTAGCACCTTGTTCATCCCATCAGAGGCTATGACGGCTATATCCCCCCTGCGCAGCCTGTGCTCTGCACTATGCACAACAGCCCCTTCCATGCCTATGACCTGCACGAGCCCTCCGCGCATGTCCTTGTCCTCAGTGTGGAGTCTAAGCAGCTTCTTTCCCCATCCAAGCACGTAGGCAGGGCTGTCACCTACATTTGCAACTATCAGCCTGTCATTGCGCAATTCTGCAGCTGTAAGCGTAGTGTATCCCATGCTCTTCACGCGCCTTGTCAGCTTCATGAGCTCATTATTTGTCTCCCTTACTGCCCTCTCCACACCATGCACAGAAGCGTAGTTTCTCTCCAAGGCCTTTATGGCCTCCTCGGCTGCCCTGCCACCGTCTCTTCCGATGCCAGAGCTGGTCACACCGTCTGCCACGGCGAACAGTCCAGCTGCCTTATTAACGAGCACCCTATCCTGATATGCATGCTCCTTGCCGCTTACCGACCTGTGCGCAACCTCGTATGCCATGCATCATTATCGCAGCAAAGGCAGAAAACGGTTGCGGTATGGGTACTGAAGTCTGCGGCTCTTCAGCGGCGCTGCTGATAATTCGACATATGCCTTCCTGAATTGGTACAGGATGCTGTGGCATAGCGCCTTGACAGCTCCAACCTGGTGCAATAGTACAGCCTATTCCGTCTACATCGTGCTTATTGCACATGCAAATAAGAGCTGCCATGGCAGTTGAGGTGGCATAATTCACTTATGTGTAATTGTACGACTTCGTGGACGTCAGGTTGGAGAACGGGAATGGACTGTTCAGGATTGCAATAAATGAATACCACCTGATGGCAGATAAGTTGAGGCCTGAACTTGAATAAGGCGCGCTTAGGTAAAACCAGTCTGATTCAGAGATACTGCTGCCTCCTGAAGGGCTGCCGAGCCGGATGTGGACGTCTTCGTAGGGGCGGTTGGCTGTATTGTGGTGGTTGTAGTTACTGTGGATGCAAGTGTAGCTGCTTATGGCCTGCACTGCGGCGAAGTGATCCAGCTGCAGCCTGAGTTGCTGCTGCATATGTTGCCGCCCTTGTCGCTGCCGCTTGTAAGTGATCCGCTGCACATGATGGCATCGGTTGCAGATGTAAGCCTGTTGTTGTATAGCGTTACCTCTGAAGTATCAACCAAGGCAAGGCCGCTCGTAGCGCTCTTCACAGTATTGTTCTCTGCAGTGACTGCTATGCTTCCCTTTACGTATATGCCTGTGCCTGTTCCATTGGCTGTATTGTTGCTTACTGTGCTGGTGTTGAACCTGCCAAGGTATGCTGCCTGGGAGTCATTGACCATGTTGTTGTCTATGACCCTGGAATCCTTCACGTTGTCCACGTATATGGCATTGCCCGGGGTATCTGCAATGGTGTTGTTGAATATGGTTATGCCTGATACCGGCACCTTCGAGCTCACTGTTATGGGCGATCTGAAGCCTATGAGCACGCAGTTCTCTATCGTCACACCGCTCGTGTTTGTAACGTTGACGAAAGACCCCCCGTTCGTTGCAAGCACTGTGTGGCCATTGCAGTTTATCGTTGTGCCTGACGCGCTGAGGGTGCTGTTTGAGCGTATGTTGAAGCATGTGGATCCGTAGGGATACACCTCATCAAGCCCGAACGCCACAAGTCCGGGGCTTGTTATCAGTGTGCACTTCTGCCCTGCCGTGGACACTGTCTCGCTGGTAAGCACCAGCCACTGGCATCCTGCCTTTGTCACTCCAGTATTCCTTCCTGCCATCTGTGCCAGGACTGGGGATGAGTATGCATCGCAATAGAAATCCTGCACCTTGTTTGCAAGCGCGATGTTGTTGTATATCTTATTGCCTCTGGACATGGAGATGTAGAAGCCATAATTGCTGCTGTTTACGCTGTCGTTCACCAGCGTGTCGTTGATGGCCCTATACAGCCTGAATCCGTCTCCCACATTCACCGCAGCCGCAGAGTCTTCTGCGACAATGCTGTTTGTGGTCCCGTTAAGCGAGAATCCGTAGCTGGAGTACCTGCCTACTGTGACATTGTGGATGTGCGATCCTGAGGTGGAATTGAGTGCCACTCCTGCGCCAACTGTAGATATGGACGTCGATGATACTGATATGTTGTTGCCACCTGATGCCTGTACCCCATACTGGAACTGCGCTATCCTGCAGTTTGTTACATTCACGTTGTTTACCCCACTCATACGAAATGCCGCATTTGATCCTGATCCGGTGACGCTGTGCCCGTTGCAGTCAACGGTGACGTTGCTGACCATGATATCAAAGCATGTGCTGCTCGTGATGATGTTGCCAGTGAGCCCGTACGTGCCGGATGAGGCTATGGTGCGGCACGAACCAACTGGATACTGGCTAAGTATGGGAAGGGTCTTTACCGGGCACGAAGATGCCCAGTTGCAGTCAGTGCTGGTGCACGATGTGCCTGACATCGTTATAGAGCTTGAGTTGTAGGTGCTGGGGGTGCAGTAGAAATCCGACTTCGAGTTCGATGATACCGATCCGCCGCCAAATCTCACGCTGCTTGAGTTGTCGGTCAGGATTCCATATGTGTTTCCCTGTACATTAAGCCCTGATAGCATCGTATACACTGTGCCGTTTAGGTAAATCCCAAAGCGATTGTGCGAGGATGTTATGCCTGTCAGATTGCCGTTTGTGGAGTTTGCTATAAACACTCCATAGTTGCTGCCGTACGCGCCTATTGACGAGAGCCTGAACTTAACAACTCCGTCAAGATACACCCCATACTTGCTGCTCTGCACGTTGCAGTTGTCTATGGTCACGTTGTACTGGCCTGCGGCGCTAATGCCGTAAGGCGCATTGTATATCGTGTGCCCGTTGCAGTTAAGATATACATCAGAGGCATTTACGCTTATGCATGGCGAATTTATGTTCTGGCCAATCGATGTGTTCAGGTAGTCGGTAAGGTTGAGGTTGTTTGTGAGCGTGTAGCTCCCTCCCTGGGATATGGTGCCGCACTTGTTTATGCTCCCTGCGTACAGATGTACAGAGCCTACTCCTGCCTGCGTGTTGACCTCTGAGCAGTACGCGAAGTTGCACTGGTCGTTTACATAGCAGGTGGTGTTGAGCATCTTGTTTGCTGAGCGCAGCGTGGAGTTGTAGTTGCACGAGAAGTCCACCGGATTGCCTATGACAAGACCATTGTATACTTTATTGCCAGTGGAGTTGGAGAATATTATGCCGTAGTAGGAGTTGTACTGCGAGGCGCTGCTGCTGAACGTGTTGTTATCGCTCATCAGCACGTATATGCCTCCCTGTGTGCCTGTCGATCCGCTGACGTTTATCGCATGGAAGTTGTTATCGCTGGATCTGTTGAGGCTAAGCCCTGTTATTGTCGAATTCTGCACCGTTATGTTCGAGAGATCGAGATGGTTGGAGTTATACAGAACTATTCCGTACGAGAACTTCGCCAAGGTGAGACCGCTTATGCTCACGTTGCTCTGCGAACTGACCTCTATGCCGCGGGAGTATGGCGCAGTGTCAACGAACGGTCCGTTGCCTGTTATCTTGTGTCCTTCGCCGATCAGGCGCACGTTTGCCGAGTTCACGCTTATGCAGCTACCATTGTCTATTGATGTGCTTATGTCCCCAATCACGTGATAGGTGCCCGGCGAGGTTATGGTGGTGCAGGAGTTGATGTTGTACGCCACTACCGGAACGCTTGTGGTAGCTGTCTGCTGCGTGCTGCCACCATAAAGATGGTATATGAGCACTATCGCTATTATGAGCGCTACTCCCAGCACTGCTATTCTTAAGATATTATTGTGGTGCGCAGGTCCAAAGCCCATCTTGCCCGCTCCCTGCGCTGGTGCAGGCTGCTTAGGTGTAACTGGCGCCGGAGCTATCTGCGCCGCTGGCGTTGCAGGACTAGCAGGCTGCGCTGGCTGAACTGGCTGGGCAGGTTGTGGCTGTGTGTTCTCCAGAGCCGGAGCAGCCGGTTGCCCTGGGGTCTGGTCTGTAGGTGAAGTAGTATTGCTCGGCATTTGCACCAGTCTATGTCAGATTTTATATTTAGTATCTATTTATTAATACTGCTCTGTGCGCCCTGGTTCGCAGTCTTGGCATCCTTTCGGGTTTTTATATCTAAAGCCTGATAATTGATGCGCCGCGCCCCGGTAACTCAGTGGTAGAGTGCGAGTTTCGTAAACTCGAAGTCGAGGGTTCAATCCCCTCTCGGGGCTTATGATCTTTCGGTTACGTCCCTACATCAAGTAAAGTATAAATAGTCTAGCCGCGTAACAATTCTATGGCAAGCAGGATGCTTAAGAGATATGGGCTGGAGCACATAGCCAAGATACTTATTGTGATTGG
>DAHVAU010000051.1 GCA_027314465.1 Microcaldota archaeon | reverse complement strand
AAATCAGGTTGGTGGGGAGGTTGAGTTGGTAAATAGTACGACAGTTGTAAGGGATGTTTATTATCAGACAATCTCGGAGTCGTTTTCCAAAGGCAAGTTTACTACAGCTCCGCTTGGGGCTGAAAGGAGAGCATAAAAGTCTTGTTAGAAGCAAAAGGTATTTAACATCAGCCCAGCCATACTACACTAATTATAGCGAGGTAGGGTAGCCTGGAGTGCCCGCCGGGCTCATAACCCGGAGATCGGTGGTTCAAATCCACCTCTCGCTATCACAAAAACCCACCAAAACCAGCCCCGGCAAAAAGAAGACATAGGCCCCATAATTCCACTATTCGCCAGTTCTTATTTATATTATATATCATAATCACTCAACATTAATCAAAAACAATTTCAGAATTCTCAAAAACTCGGAATTTCCCGGAATAATACTGGAACTCTACCCACCTTGGTGCTTATGGAAGAAATAACTGTGAATAGTGTAATGAGCGTGTTAAAATCGGAAAGAAAAACAGGCGAGCTGCATCCCCTACCCAGCAACTTCTATAAGCTTTTAGAAGAGAAGGCAAACTCCTACGAAGAAGGTAGTGATGAGAGGAAGAACCTGTCAAAACTCCATAACCTTGTAAAGGACATAAGGATCCAGAAGCTTCTGATATACATTGCTTACGGAAAGGACATACCAAAACCGACCCCAGCGGAAGAAGAAGATTTATATATGCAAATTAAGAAGATAATAAACAGGAACACTGGGGAGGTGCGGGCCTCCAGGATCCGGGTAACCAAGTCGATACCTCAAATAGTCACCCCAACAGGGGCCAAGCTGGGTCCCTACGAACAGAACCAGGTAGTATACCTTCAAGAAATTTCTGATGTAAAGTTTATGATAGACAACAAACTGGGCGAAATAGTGGAGTGATCTGGATGAAAATAAACAAGGAGATAATGTCATATTGCAAGTTCTGCAACAAACACACAAAGCACACGGTGAGGACGTACAACAAGAAACCACAAAGAGGCCTTAGTCTGGGCACAAGAAGGCACAACAGGGCCATAAAAGGCTACGTGGGCAGCATAGAACCAAAGATCCATCCAAAGAAACTTGGCAAGAAACAGAAGGTCATGTCTGAATGCGCCGTGTGCCATAAGATAACCGAGCGCGTAATGGGAATGAGGACAAAAAAGAAGATAGAGATAGGAAGGTAATCCATTGATAATACAAAAGGAACTGCCAGGTGTATCCGAATTTGTGATAATACGGATAACGAAGATAATGCCGCACGGCGCATACTGCAGGCTCATAGAGTACAATTCGGATGCCTACCTGCCGATATCTGAAGTGTCCTCAGGCTGGATAAAGAACATACACGAATTCATCAAGGAGGGCCAGCAGGACGTAGCCAAGGTCATATTCGTAGATGCCGAGAAGAAGTCGGTAGACATCTCGCTCAAGAAGGCGACAGGAAAGAACAAGAAGGACAAGTCCACCGAATACAGTCTTGAAAAGCGCGCCGAAGGGATCTTCAACAAGGCGCTGGAAGCATCCGGCGCCCAGGCACGCAAGCAGGAGATAATAGGGGATGTGGCAAAGAAGGAGAGTACGTACAACGACCTGATAAATGACATATTTGAAGGAAAGGACCCGCTATCAGGGTTCAAGGACACAGCATTCAAGGACTCGTTATACTTGCTGGTATCGAAAGCAATAAAGCCAAAGATCTATACTGTGGCGTATAACGTGGAGCTGACTACCACAGATACAAAGGCCGGAATAAGCGCAATAAAGGAGGCCTTCTCAAAGGTAGAGGGAGCTGGCATAGAGGTGCAGTATCTCGGCGCTCCAAGGTACAGGCTTGTGGCCACTGACTCCAGCTATCCGAAAGCAGAGGACAGGATAAAGCGCGCAAACGAGATACTTAGCAAGTACAATAGCATAGAGTTCAGCATGAAGAGCAGCAAGACTCAGGCGTGAACATGGACAAGACCACTATATACTACGACAAGAAGGTGAAGATGAAGGATCCGATCATGGTGGTCGGGCTGCCTGGCATAGGCAGCGTAGGGGCCCTTGTGGGGGAACATCTGAAGGCCGAGCTAGGAGCAAAGAAGTTCGCCTCCCTTTACTCCCCGCACTTCATGCATCAGACCATAATGCTCAAGAGCGGGTACACCAGGCTGATAAGCAACAGGTTCTACTACAAGGAGCTGAAGAACAACACGCTGGTGCTGCTGCTTGGTGACACGCAGGCCGCAACTCCGGAAGGGCAGTACGACATAAACGAGGAGATAGTCAGATTCTTCAAGAGCCTTGGCGGAACCCACATATACACAATCGGAGGGTACAGCGCAGGCAGCCACTATATCCAGAATCCAAGGGTTTTCGGCGTCGCAAGCGACGAGGCTACCAAAAAGGCGCTGGCAAAGCGCGGCGTGATATTCGGCGCTGCGAGCGGCGCGATATGGGGCGCCGCAGGGCTGATAGTTGAGTTCGCCAAGAAGCACGGGCTGCAGTCCGCCTGCATAATGGGCGAGACCAGCGTCCTTGAGATAGACGCCAATGCTGCCAGGGCCGTGCTGGAGGTCCTCAAGGACATAATCGGAGTGAAAGTGAACCTTGAGAACATCAACAAGATAAAAAACGAGACGGACAGGCTAATACGCGAGCTGGAGGAGTCCACGAAGTCGCAGCAGGACCAGCCGCGCCCCAAGGAGAACTTCCCGTACATAAGGTAGGCTCTGCGCTGCATGAGAGCCTAGCGCTCCCTGCCAAATAGCCTCTCCATAGCTATTCTGACAAGTGTTATCACTAGGCCAGCTATGATAAGTACTAGGGCATAGGGTATTGCTGCCTGCAACTCCTCAGCTATTGCGCTCCCGGACTGCGGTATTATGTATTGCGGCACCGTGGTGGGCGGAGCAGTATACCTGGACGTATTGGCTATGTAGCTGGCATACACGCTAGATGCATTAGAGACTATTATATCCCTGGCATAGTCCGGGCTCCCCATGACTGCGCGTGCTCCGTATCCTCCCGGCACAATGCGTATACCTGAGGCATTCTCGGCGGTATTAAGCCCGAAAGTGTACGCTGATGGGAATGGCACTATGCTGCCGTTGTCAAGGTAGTAGATCCACATGGTGGCTCCTATCTTAGTGAACCTTGCCTGGGCGCCGTTGGCTTCTCCGGCAAACACGAGTTCAGCATCATAACTGTCCCCTGGCACAGCACTGTCTGACGGGGTGGTGTAATACGGTGTGACCAATATGGTTGAATTGTAGGCGCCAGGTATTGTAACGGTATCGTACATGACCTGGGGCTGTACTGCCTGGTTCCCGTTCCCCAGTATCTGGTACCCGAAAGACACTGAGGTAGCGCTGCCCGTATTGTTCTCGTACACGAGAAGCTTGATGCCCAGCGGCATTGTATAATTGATGCCAAGGTACGGATAGCCATAAGCATAGAAGGTCTGGTTGCACCCATTGCAACTGGTCACATTCCCGCCCCCAGACACAGTTGCGCCAGTCATGTTTGCATCGGGCAGTGTGTCGTTCCATATATTGTCCTCAAAATACATGGTGTTCGCGCTCTGGTTGAAGTCTGCCACATCCTGCAGCCAGTATGTGCGCCCAGCGCCCTTGTAGTGCGTATGCAGCTGCACATTAAGTTGCAGGCTCGCCGCGTGCTGCGATACGTTGTACTTCCGATACTGCAGCGAAGTGGACTCCATGGAAGTTATGTTGGCTACCCCAACAATCTCACTTGTAGATACCTGGTATGGTATCAGCGTGCCGGATATGTTATATAGCCCGTAGCTCACCACCCCAGTTGCATAATTACCGCCACTAGCAAGCTCGCTAAGCGGGTTGACCAGTGCTGGCTGCGCCGATACCAGTATGAACAGATCCTGCGGGCCAGATGACTGCAGAGTGATTGTATGGATCCCTTTTGAGAGGCTCAGGTTAAGGAACTCTACCACTGAGTCCTGGTTCAGGTTGAATCCTGCTCCGGCAATGTCCACGAACAGGGGCTGCGAAGCGAAATCAGCCGATGAGAGTATAGTTACGTTTGTGTTGCTGTAGTTTGCAGTTGTGAAGCTGTACGAATAATTTCCATCCATATGCACCATCTGCCCAGCGCCCGCCCGGCATGCCAGTGCTCCTGATGCAAGGCTTGTCTGGTTGTTTGCCTCGAATATCACCGAATAATTACCAGGCGGCGCCACTATGGCATATATGCCCGAACCGACATCTCGGCTGTACAGCTCATTGACCTGATAGCCGCTGGAGAAAGTAGAGAGGTCTGAGGACCTTATTACTATAAGGCTCACAGTGCTATTGGCGTCCAGCGCCGCTATTATCTGCCCGCCGCTCCCCACAGACACGTTGTCATACAAAAAGAAGCCCGGGCTTAGCACCTGGTACGCGTGAGCCGACCCTAACACAAGCGCCAGCATTGCAATATACAATACCTTCATGAATCAATGTCCAAGGAAAAATATTAAAGCGAGTAAGCTCAATACACTGTATCTCGCGCCAGTTGTCCAACCTGGTTAAGACTCGGCCTTCCCAAGGCCGCTATCCGGGTTCAAATCCCGGCTGGCGCACTCAGGTTTATACGTCTGCGTTTCTATATAAGAGCGATGGTGCCATGGCAAACAAGGGGAACGGGTACATATGGCTTGATGGGAGGTTCATCAGGTGGGAAGATGCAAAGGTTCACCTGCTTACGCACTCGCTGCAGTACGGCAGCGGCATATTCGAGGGGATACGGTGCTACTCTACGGCGCGCGGCCCTGCGATATTCAGGCTTCACGAACACATAACGCGGTTCATGGAGAGCATGAAGATCTACTGTGTACCGGTAAAAGCGACACAGAGGCAGATAGAGCAAGCCACGATCCAGATCATAAGGAAGAACAAGATGCCTGACGCCTACATAAGGCCCTTCGCTTTCTACAACGGCGTTGGCATAGGCTTTAGCACTGCCGGACTCGGCGCCAGCGTGTCCATAATGGCAGTAAGGTTCGGTAACCTGTTTCAGGGCCACCAGAATGGGCTGAGGTGCAAGACCTCCACATGGCACCGCATAAATTCCGGCATACTTCCTGCCGGGGCCAAGGCCAGCGGCAACTATCCCAACTCGATTCTTGCCTCAAAAGAGGCCAAGGACGCTGGTTACGACGAAGCCATACTGATGTCTGACTCCGGCATGGTTGCTGAGGGGCCTGGGGAGAACATATTCATAGTAAAGGATGACGTGTTGGTAACTCCTCCGCGTTCTGCGAACATACTCATGGGCATAACGCGCGATTCCATAATCAGAATAGCCCAGAGCTCGGGGGTAAGGGTAGAAGAGCGCGATATAAGAAAGGAGGAGCTCTACACCAGCGATGAGGTGTTCTTCTCCGGCACCGCTGCGGAGATCACGCCCATAACATCTGTCGACTCGCGCAGCGTGGGGGGCGCCAAGCCTGGGCCTATTACGCTAAGCCTTGCTGCCAAATATTCCAGCATAGCCCACGGGGAATCAAAGGAATTCGGGGGCTGGCTGACCTACGTGTGATTCAGGCTATAAGAAGAAGCACAACAGCGCACAGCGCAGCGCCCGCACCAGCGCACAGGAGGTTCGAAGTGTACTTGTTCCCTATACCCTTCTCCTCGAAATAGCCGAATACGGAGTCAACGAAGTTGCCAAACACCCCGGAAATGACTATCACTGCAAATACCATTACTGAGCTGCCTATTGCGAAGTAGACGAATCCCACGATGAACGAGGCTACGGCTCCC
This sequence comes from Microcaldota archaeon, assembly GCA_027314465.1. GTDB lineage: Archaea > Micrarchaeota > Micrarchaeia > Micrarchaeales > CABMGC01 > JAJZNA01. The sequence goes on along the minus strand of DAHVAU010000051.1, from coordinate 11,894 downwards.
ATCACAGTGCCAAACAGCGTAACTGCTCCGGACGTGCCCTTCCTCTTCCTCTTGAAGTCAAATATCCCTACAGGGTTGTTGGACAGCACCCCGAACTCGCTGGCGAACTTATCTGCGGTTATAGAGCATACGCTTGCAACGAACGCGTATACCAGTATGTACGGCGGCACGAACCCATAAAGGCTGTCAAGGAAGTAGAAAAAGGCGATTACCAGCGGCACAACGCCGTTTGCCACCACATTCTTCCATCCCCTGATCATCTCGTATCCATGTATATTCTCCTTCCCCTCTGCTCCTGCCTTTGTAGCTATAGCAGAGAGGACAAGGAAATCAATGAGCACTGCAAGGAAGAACCACCACAACGACAATCCAAAGTAGAATACCCCTACTCCAAACAGCACTGCGAGAAGGGTACCGCTTATGTTCAGAGTGAATAATGATGATGCCATGGTATGTTATTGGCCACTACCAGTAATTTAAACCTATTCGCTTCCATCGTTTTGGAAGACGGCGTAAAACTTCCGCTAATTAGGAAGTTTTTTAAATGCAATTGTTTCTAATTAAATTACGAGTTCTCTAAGGAGGAGTATAACTGGTCGCCTTGCCAGCGCACACATCTGTGCGCGCTGGCCTCTTCCTATTTTCATCAACACCTAGTGCCTTCTTTTCGCATGCATAAGCCCAAGGTGCAGCCCTTCCCCGCTAAGGATTCTGACTTCGAACCCGTGGCCGTAAAGCCTCCCTACAAGATCCTGCTCGCCCCTATGGAATTCAAGCATGATCTCCTCCACGCCAGACAGATCTGCGCGACCCACAAGGCCATACTCACATCCCTCGCAGTCGATCTTCATCACGCTGCCTGACAGCAGCCTGCCATCCTGCACGATATCGAATTCCCTGTTGTAGAGCACGCAATTCTCTATTCCATTAAGCTCCAGGTTAGCCTTTGCCGCGCTGTATCTCGCCCTGTCGGTCTCAAATCCATACACCATCCTTGCGCCGTTCAATGCGAAGTATATCGAGGAGTCGCCTATGCTGGCGCCTATATCAATGACGGTCTTGCCTTTAACCTGCAAGGCCGCGTACGCTCCATCTTTGAATATCTCCTTGAGCGGAACTGGCGCAAAGGCCAGCTGCCAACTGTACAGGAACCTGAGCCTCCTGCCATTGTACTGGAAGCTGAGGGTATTGCCAGACCTTTCGAAAATGACTCTGTTGCTGCACAGTGCAACAATTCCTCCAAGCGATCTAACCTGCCTTGCGGCCGCATCTGCAAGTTTGTTCTTGAATATTGTTACAGGCATGCCATACCTTTTGTGCTTGATATCTCTCCCCCAAGTGGCTTTATATGCTTTCTCTGAGCTATACCTAAGCTTAGTTCCTATCGTCGTGCATGCTTATGGTAAAGGAGAAAGGTATAAAGGAGCTTGAGGATCTTCCTGGAATAGGCCCGACCACTGCGGATAAGCTCAAGCAGTCCGGATACGATTCAATAGAGAAGATAGCCACGGCTTCGCCTCACGAACTTGCCGAGCTAACAGGCATGAGCGTTGACAATGCAAAGAAGGCCGTAGACGCGGCCAAGCAGGCCACCACACTTGAATATTCAACGGCATCCCAGGTATACGAAAAACGCAGGGCTCTTGGAAGGATAAGCACCAGCTCTAACGCTCTGGACGAGATGCTAGGCGGTGGGCTTGAGGCAAACGCCATAACCGAGGCATACGGGAAGTTTGCATCAGGAAAGACGCAGCTCGGATTCCAACTGTGCGTCAATGCCCAAAAGCCAGTGGGCTCGGGGGGACTTGGAGGGAAGGTCCTGTTCATAGACACCGAGGGCACATTCAGGCCTGATCGCATAGAGCAGATTGCGAAGGCCTCAGGAGCGGATCCAAAAGAGGCTCTTGAGAACATAATGGTAGTCAGGACAACTACCAGCGACCAGCAGATACTTGCCATAGAGCGCGCAGACAAGCTTGTCAAGGAGAGCAACGTAAAGCTGGTGATAATAGACTCGCTGATGTCGCTATTCAGATCAGAGTTCCTTGGCAGAGGCGCACTTGGCGAGAGGCAGCAGAAGCTCAATTCCCACATACACAAGCTGCAGAAGCTTGCTGACACATACGATCTTGCGGTGTACATAACCAACCAGGTAATGGACAACCCTGCAATACTGTTCGGGGACCCTACCACGCCGGTCGGCGGCAACATAGTTGCCCACGCTGCGACTACGAGGCTGTACATGCGCAAGAGCAAGGAGGACAAGAGGATAGTAAGGCTCGTGGACTCGCCAAATATGCCAGAGGGCGAGGCTGTCGTAAAGATTACTCCTGACGGAATACGTGACTAACGGATTGCATGCTAGCACTCATCGGCCTGGGCCTTGGGCCAAAAGACATCTCGGCAGGGGCCCTTGAATTCATAAGATCCGCAGACGAGATACTCCTGGAGAGCTATACCTCCATACCGGATCCTGGCGCCATAGCCTTCATAGTCAGCCAGACAGGGGCAGAGCCCGTGCGCACACTGCGCAGCGACTTCGAGGACAACCTTAAGACTACAGTCGCAAGAGCAAAGAGCTGCAGGCTAGCGATTCTGGTCATAGGCGATCCCCTGGTGGCGACTACGCACCATATAATCCTGGACGAGGCCAGAAAACAGGATGTAGGAACCGCCGTTTTCCACTCGTCATCGATATTTTCCGCAGGGATAGGGGAGAGCGGACTGGACATATACCGGTTCGGGCCCACTACCACTGTGCCTTTCTGGAGCGAGAAGTATCGCCCCACGTCATTCATAGACACGATTGCGAGGAACCTGTCTAACTCGCAGCATACTCTTGTGCTGCTTGACATAGACCAGAAGAACGGGATGCCCATGGGCATATCCTATGCGGCTCAGACGCTGTCTGCCGCGGACGTGTCGCATGCAATTGCAGGCAGTTCTCCTGTCATAGTGCTGGCTGATATAGGGAGAGCGTCCCAATGTATAATCTCCACCAAATTCACCGCACTTCAAGACCTGTCAAAGAGACTTGAAGGCAAGACGATGGCGCTTATTTTTCCTGCAAAGCTCAATTTTGCAGAAGAGGAGGCGGTAGGCCGCTTCGAGAAGGCCTTATCCGGGCTGCCTAGTCCTTGAACCCAGGGGAGTTCCAGTACCTAAGCGTATATAGGAATGCCACGAAGCCAAACAGCTGCACGAACCAGATGCTGGCTATCCTGAAGAATATTGTTATGGTGGATGCCAGTCCCAGGCTTACGGTATCAGGGAAGAAGAACTGCAGCCACCCCACAAGCGCCGCATCCGTTATGCCCACTGCTGCGGGTATCCCTGTTATTATGCCGACCACAATTGAAGAAGAGAATATGAACAGTATCACTGGTATGTCTGCCGGCACTACCGGCACTCCGAACGCGAGCATTGTAAAGTACAGCGCCATGCCGTTTAGTACCATGGATGGTACGGTGAGCAGCATCGAGTAAATGAATGCACTCCTGCCAAGCTTCTTGTTGTGCTTGAAGTACAGCGTGGCGGTTTCGAATATGACGTCCAGCTTCTTTGCAAAGTTGAACCTCATCCTTATATTCACGAACCTCCTGCGCACGTAGTTGAAAGGACGCTGTATGTACACGAAGAAGAACGGAACCGTGAGCAGGAATGTCAGCAGGAACGAGAGCAAAATGAACTTGCCTACTATTATGGCAGCCATATCAGTGACAAAAGCAAACCCCAAAAAGTCGGTGAATATGTCTGCAACTACTGCCGGGAAGGTGCGCGCGAATTTCACTTTTGCGAGCCTGTTTATCGTGTATGACACTATGGCCCTGCCCCATCTTCCAGGAGTCATGTCCATTGAGTACATGGACAGGTAGATTGCAAGATTCTTGCCCGTAGGTATTCTCACCCCGAGCCTCTTTAGATAGAGCGACCACTTGGGGTATCGCATCAGATAGCTGAAGAAGATCAGGCCAAGCGCAGCAAGGAAGTACCACCAGTCTATGGTCTCAAGCGTCTGTATGAAGTTCCCGGCACCCTCGCTTGCAATTGCAATTATGGTGAGCGCGGCGAACACTATGGCGTTAAGGGCCAGGATGAGTATCACTGCCTTCCTTGCCCTTGCCACCGCCTTGCTGTACCCTGGCCTTGTCTTAATAGTCTCTATGCTCCCTAATCCGTTAGCGTTGCCGTCCATATGCTTACTTTTCAAACCGTATTATTCTGCTCCTTGCAGACTCCTTGTCTGCGCATAGCAGTACAACCTTGCTGCTCTTGTGGTAGTCAACCACAATGTATCCAGACTTATCAGCTATCTCCTGCGCAAAGGCCTGTACCTCGTCCATCTCCGGTATGTTTAGATGGGAAAGCCCCCTCTTATCGTTCCTGGCACCTCCAACGTATGCAAATCCCTTTACCTCGACATAATGCGGCCTCCCCTTCATTATGAGTTTTGCATATCCGTGCGCATCCACCATGTTCACGCCGCGCATAAGCGTAAGCCTGAATACCCTCCTGGTAGCAAGTCCTGAGAACACCGAGAGGAATTCATTAAAGCTATCCCACGCATTCAGGGTCTTGGCCCTCGCCACCCTGCCGTAAACCTCGCTGTTAGGCGCCTGCACAGATACGTACAGCTGCGTTGGGAGCGTATTAAGCCTCTTGAGTGCCTGCACCATTGTACCATTCGTTACAAGGAACGTGCTTATCTTCCTTTTGTGGAACTCTTCGATCAGCTCCCCAAGCCTCGGATAGAACATCGGCTCTCCTGTGAGGCTGAGAGCTACGTGTGCTGGCTCCTGGGCCTCGTTCCACCTGTCTACGTCAGCGTCACCACCGCCCCTGTATCCGCTTACAATGCGCCTGTGCTCCCGCACAAGCCCGTCGACTATCTCTGCAGGGTCGTCCCACTCTTCTATCGCGTTTATCTCATTCCACTTGAAGCCCTCCTCCTCAGGTATTATCCTCCAGCAGAAGGAACAGGCCAGATTGCATCCAACTGCAGTAGTGGCCTGTATGCATCTCCAGCTGCGTATGCCGTAGAACCTGTGCTTATAGCATGTGCGGCCCCGTGTGCTCTTCTTCAGGCTGCTTGCAGTATAGCTGCAGATCTTTGTGGCAGAGTGTCTGCCTATGAAATGATACCCCTGATCAGCCATCTTCCTAGTAAGTTCTATAGGCATGTGCACCTGCTCCAGCGCCTGCTGCCTCTGTGCCGCCTGCCTAGCCATTGCAATCACAGATAGTTGCTAATTAAAGCATTATAAATTCGCATGCGCTGCGCTGATCCTGCCAGAGGCGTCACGTGGTCCAGAGGGTCGTGAGGGTTCTTGCTAGCAGCCCTCAAGCAGCGAATAAGGAAAACGCAACCACCCCGATTATCGCGATTATTATTATGGTCGGCATGAGCCATACGATAAATGCCTTTCCTTTGCTTGCGCCGTGCTGGTTGGCCATTGCGCACACAAAGACCCATATGCTCCATATCCACACTACGAACTCCACTATTGCGCCAAGTATCGGTATTATTCCGACCCACATCACGGATACTCCTGCCATCTCCATGAAAGCGACCGCTGCCAGCGTGTTTGCGTATTTGCCCCCGAGCCCGAACATCATTGCAAAAACGTGGTATATCAGGGCGGCTACGAGCATTAGTATTGGTATTATCACCCACACAAGCAGCGCGCCCATCGCCGCTGCGAATGCCGCCGAGGCGCCAGTGCCAAGGCCTACTGCCGGGTTTATCGCGCCTATTATGCCCGCAGCGAAAAGGTACAGTATCCCAGGTATTATGGAAAATTTGTAGTACATGCGCAGCGAAGCTCCAACGGCCATCTTCTTCTTGGTGCCCTTGTCAGGATGGGCTATTGCATCTATCCCTGCCTTCAGCTCTTTTATTACGTCCATTTGAACCAGAAAACTATTGTCCTGGCAACTATTAAAAACAGTGCCACCAGGAGCTCTGCCCAACCGCAAACGATTTAATAAGAAGGCCATTCCAGTAGTAATCATGATACTTATAGAGCAGAGGGCCTCAAGACTGCGCGCCGCCGACCAGTCAAGCGCAGACATACTGCACAGAGGTAACTTCGGATCAAGGAAAAACGGCAGCCTTGAGCTTGAGCCTGAGGAGGCGCTGTATCTGATGGATGTAAGGAACGCATCATGCCTATCCAACGGCAAGAAGGTCACCTTCAATGATATAGCCTCGAAGTTCTGGAGATCGGACAGGTTTGCTGCAAGGTATTTCACGTTCAAGGACTGGCGTGACAGGGGCCTGATAATAAAACGCCCAGTTGCACACAAACCATACCGCAACGTGGCCACAAAGATATACCCCAAGTCTGCAGCCCCTATGCCGAGGCATAAAGCCTCAGGAATCTTCTTCAAGGCGGATTTGCTCACCATAGTAGAGGATGATGCTGTGGGGAGGGAGCTGTACGAGAGATGGTGGTTCGGGCAGTATGGGTCGTACAAGGCATCCGAGCGCGGGCGGCTGAACAAGCTTGACATATACGAGACGATGTTCCTCATGTCAAGAGGCATACTTGAGGTAAGCAACACGTCGCGCACTGCGATCATGAACCTGGCCAAAATGCACCGCAAGGATTTCGAGCGCATGTACAGCGTATACGCGGACTGGAGGGAGAAGGGCTATGTAATTAAGACAGGATTCAAGTTCGGCACGCATTTTAGGGTATACTTCCCTGGCGCAAGGCCAGTGGCCAACGGTTCTGGGCAATGGATTCACTCAAGGCACGTCATACACGTATTCCCTGCAGAGTCAAGGCTGCTGATATCTGAATGGGCCAGGGCCATAAGGGTGGCGCATTCGGTAAGAAAGACATTCATACTCGCAGTGCCAGGATCTTCACGCCGCCAAGCAAAGGCGCATATAGACTACATACTATACCACAGGCATGGCGGCGAAGCCGACACCCCTAAGGAATCGGATCCAGCCTACGCAATGCTCTCAATGGGCGAGGAGGAGTATATAGGCGGCCGGGAGCTTGCCGCCGCCATAGCCACCGCGCGTAACATGGGCCTTGCGCTCGTGCTCGCTATAGCCGACAGGGAGTCCTCAGTCACTTACTACAGGGTGAGCAAGATCAGCCCAAAGGGAAGCAAGAACGACTACTACGAGATAGACTGGATGCAGCCCTAGCTGCATGGGATATATTAACTTTTCTCCAGTTAAGTTAATGGGTGTATTTGGGTGGCAAGTTCTGGCGCAGGGCGTGGCAGCAGGCCTACAGGGATTACTGTATTGGCAATACTGATACTTATCGGCGGAGTTCTTAGCGTCATAAGCGGACTGGGACTAGCCGCACTAGGCGGATCCATACCGCTTCTTCCCAGCGGACTTGGTTTTCTTGGCGGCGCACTTGGCGCAGTGGCCATAATAATAGGCCTGGTATACCTTGGGATAGGATACGGGTTTCTGAAAGGTATGTCATGGAGCTGGTGGATAGCAGTGATATTCTTTGTATTGGGCATACTCGGATCGCTGCTCGGCATATTAACCATAGTGGCAATAGTGCCTCTCATCATATACGTGCTGCTTATCTACTACATGACAAGGCCAGGAGTAAAGAGATGGTTTGGGCTATAGGCATAGCCGGTTCAACCGCAGGCACCGGCGCGCCAATACTGAAGGAGCCAAAGACCATCGACGGCTAACAAGATTTATAAACACGCGCATCAGTATATATCCGAGGCGAACTCAATGAAACTCTCTGAAATATATAGGATGGATATATACAGTGATGCTGGTCAATACCTCGGCGAGGTCCAGGATGTCATAATAGACCTTGAGAAGGGCGAGGTAAGCAGGCTTCTCATGATACCCTGGAAGAGCGCCAAGGGGGACACACGCAACCTGCTCAAGAGCAAGAGCGTGCTATATCGGAACGTAAAGAACGTGAGCGATGTGGTGCTTGTCTCATCTCCTGTAGGAACTCCGCCAGAGGCACGCAAGGAGGAAGTGGACGACCTTTCAAGGTAAGGGCGTCCTTTATAGCAATCCCTTGACGTGCTTGAGCACTGTTTTGTGCAGTTCTTCTGCCCTCTCAGTGCCATCCAGCCTCAGGCACGTTGTGTCTATTCCTTCATTTATCATTTTTTCATAGATAAGCCTGACCTTGCCTATGTACTCTACGTTCTTCTCATGAACGTCCAGTCCGGCCTTGCCCTTGCTGTACAGCTTTCTGTTGTAGCCGATCTCCACAGGAACGTCCATATAGAACACCACAGAAGGCTTGGGCAGGGCCACTGCCTTGACCAGGTCCTTTGCGCGCTGGTAGTCAAATCCAGAGGCGCACTGGTATGCGATCGTGGAGTAGTAGTACCTGCTGCATGCAACTACTCCTCCCTCGTCGAGAACCTCCTCTATCCTATACGAGTCCTTTGCGAAGTCAGCCATGAACAGCAGGAACAGCTCCGGAACACTGGGCCATGCGTCCCCCTTAAGATACCTGTCTATTATGGCACCGTATTCAGAGGCACTGTCAGGATAGAACAGAGTAAGGCATCTCCTACCTGCATCTTCCATTGCACTGCGCAGCATCTCCAACTGCGTGGATTTGCCGCTGCCCTCTATACCCTCAAAACAGACAAAAGCCCCATCCATAAGCATCACTGGTCTAGCCATTAATTATAAGGGATATGTTTATTTAACAGAAGCGGAACAGTTATATCGCGCTCCTATCGTCTAGTCCGGCCAAGGACGCGGGGCTTTCAACCCTGCAACTCGGGTTCAAATCCCGATGGGAGCAGTCCCTTAGTTCTATTTCCTAGCGCCGCACCAGAAGCATAAAGAATAATATGTTCAATGTTTTCATAAAAACAGGAGCATTATGTTGAAATGGTATGGTTACTTGGGCCTTGCGCTGATTGCGCTTGCGCAGATCAATTTCTATACAGCAGTGCAGCCGTTCGCAAGGTGGTACATCGTCATAGTGTGGTACGGCTACATACTGTTCGTTGACAGCGTAGTGCACAAGGTAAAGGGCAGTTCGATCATCTCCAAGTACCCAAAGGAGTTATTGGCTATGGCGGCGATATCTGTGCCATTCTGGCTGATATTCGAGTTCTACAACCTCTTCACTCACAGCTGGTACTACGTGAACTACCTCTGGTATGTGCACCTGTTAGATTTCACCACAATCCTGCCTGCGGTGCTTGAGACGTTCTCGCTGCTGCATGCGCTAAACATCGGCACAATGCTGGACCACAAGCCAAAGCGCCGCCGAGGCGCCAGTCACGGCGCAAGCATTGCTGTAAGATTTCTCGTGTTTATAGGGTTCGGGGCTGCTATATCCCCATTGGTGCTGGGCCCGCCGGGATTCCTGCTGATGTGGATCGGACTGCCGCTGTTTCTAGATCCGCTCAATTATATCTCAGGAAAGCCCAGTCTGCTGCAAAAAGCAAGTATCGGAAGAAGAAGCGTTATGCTGCAGGTGTTCATAGCAGGACTAATCATGGGCTTTATGTGGGAATTCTGGAACTTCCAGGCGTATGCGCAGTGGCACTACACGCTTCCATATCCTATAATAGGAAGCATAAGGCTGTTTGCAATGCCTCTGGAGGGATACTTCGGATATCTGCCTTTCGGAGCCGCAGCGTTCCTGTTCTACGCATTCTTCAGGAGCCATATATTCAGGCACGCAAATAATGCCATTGATATGCACTGACGCAAAGGTCAGGGTGGCTGTGACAGTGGTCTCGCGTGGGTTATCCTTATGATTACAGTGCAGCTGCACAGGAGCTAACGGGCGGCTTGCAGGAAAGTAATAAATAAGCCGCGAGAATAAAGTTATGCGGTTTTCATGGACAAGAGAGTATTCGCCGCAGCCGCAGTGCTTGTCGCCATAGTAGCTGCTGCAGTATTTGCTTTAAATGGCAGCCATGGCACGTCCGGGTCATTGATCAACACGTCAAGCAGCCCAAGCCCATCGCATTCCTCACCGCCTTCGGGCCAGGGCACGCATAATTCATCAAGCACGCTATTCTCCAGCACTCCTTACGCTCCGTATTCCTACGTGGTGTATCCTGGCCCAGTATCTTCGCAGGCCCAGGCGGCGCTTGCAGGATTCAATCTTACTGCTACGACATTGGCGAACAGCTCTGCCCTGATAAGCATCGCGCTTCTTGGCAGCGCACAGAGCCAGTCGCTGACGCTCCAACCGGGCTACAGGCTTTACATAGTGGAGGCCACATTCGGGGATGACGGCTACCATTTTGACTCGTCTCTAGGCGATGATGGGTTTGTGGTAGTGGATCCAAATGGCTATGTCGTAGCATAGATCCATAACTGGCATTGCAATGAAGATATTAAACCAGCCAGTAAGCTCAATGTACCTATGGACCATAGCGCTGCTCTCAATCCTTGCGGCAATGTCTGCATATATTCTGCATTCCCTGCCTCTTGCCCTGCTGCTCTCTGTGGCCGTTGCGGCATTAGTTGAGCTTTTGGTAAGGAGACTGCACCTGCGCCAGCCTCCAAGAGTCCCATATTCAGGAATAATCACCGGACTGATAATAGGCACAGTTGCCCCTGTAAACGCGCCATTCCTGCTTGTAATAGTGGCTGCAGTAATAGCCATGCTGTCAAAATTCTTCCTGCAGTACAAAGGCTCAAACATTCTGAATCCTGCATCGATAGGCCTGATCGTATCGCTGCCGCTGTTCAGCCTTGGGGACGAGTGGTGGATAGCGAGCAACTACAACCTCTTCGGAATAGCCATAACCTTAACTCCAGTACTTGTCATCCTTGGGTATGAAGCTAAGAGGCTCCCCGCCGCCCTGTCATTCACCGCCGCAAGCATCGTGATTGCCATTGCGCTTAATCCCGGCGCGGGAGCATCAGCGCAGGCCCTACTATCAATAATATTCGGTATAAACTACGTGTTTGCATTTGTCATGCTTGTTGAGCCTAAGACGTCTCCTAGCGCTTACAGCTCGCAGGCAGTATATGGCGCAGGCCTTGCACTGGCGTACCTTGCGCTAGCTTATGCGCGCATCCCCTATCCTCTTCTTGTATGCCTTCTTATGGGCAATGTTGCGTACGCTGCGTATAGATGGCGCACAGGTAGGAGATGAGTCAGATCAGGTTCACCATAAATCCTATCAGAAAACCCACAAATATGCCCGTGTATACCAGTCTCTGCTTCAAGTTGTCTATGTCTCTAATCTGGTGCTTTATCATTGGCAGTATCACGTACAGTATTGCGCCCAGCGCAAGTCCGTCAAAGAGGATGTTGAAAACAGTGGAGCTATAGTAGAAGCCGACTGCGCTGCCTATTACTGTGGGCAGTCCACCTAACAGGAACAGCAGGGCCATTGTTAATGGTTTCTTATCATCGTGGCGCAGGAAAGGCGCAGCTATTGGGAATCCTTCAGTTATGTTCTGCAGTATGAAACCCACAAGCACCACAAGGGCGACTCCTGAGAGCAGGCCAATGCTTGCCGATACCGAGCCGAATACCAGCCCTTCTGTAAGGTTCTGCAATCCCATCCCGAAAGCTATCATCAGCGACATCCGGGTAGGGGAGAGCCCCTTAGAGGATCTGTTCTCAAACAAATAGAGCATGAAGAATCCTATAGCCAGAGAGGTTGCGAACACCACACTAAGAGTGGGATCCGCTCCGTAGCCGTAGAGCGATCCTTTGGCATAGAGGCTCACGGCTACATTGGAGAAGATGTCGCACATAAGGAACACCAGTATGCCTATTGCCACGGAATTTAGCAGGCGCGTCATCCTCTCCCCGGTCCTCCTCCACAGCACCAGGGGAAGCGACAGGTATATCGCCAGGCCCATTACTAGCGAAAAAGCAAGCGTACCTACAAATCCAGCCATCTTCAAAACACCCGAATCAATCATGCCATGTTGTATT
>DAHVAU010000044.1 GCA_027314465.1 Microcaldota archaeon | reverse complement strand
TATAGAGCTTTGACCTTCATGAGCATCTGCGCGGTAGGGGGCTTTGGGCCGGTATCGAACACCACCAACCTGATCTGGCATGGCAGATCCTCCTTTCTGATTCCATCAGAGGCAGTGAGCGTTGCAAAGCCGCCGTAGTAGGCAGTGCCCACATCTATGCACCCAGCGCCCTCCATACGGTGTGCTATGCGCTCACCATCGCGTATCACGTCAACGGCAGTAGCATCGTCTAGTCTAACTCCGCAAGACTTCAGAACTGACATTGCAAACGCCGCAGAGCGTACAGCACTGCTGGCGTATCCCCTCTGCGCAGGCACCTGCGAGCTTATTGTTATCTTCTTGTTAATCACATCCACACCGTACTGGCCAAGAAACCTCGCTGCTATTGTGGCGTATGGCAGCATCTCAGACTTTATCTCGCTGCTGCCTTCAATGTACTTCCTTAACCCCTCAGTTGAACTGCTATCCCTGCCACGATACTTGCCGTAGAGCGCCATTAGTTCGTCACGGCCGAATGATGCAGATATGCCAAGATCCTCTAGCGCTATCTCCAGCATTGCGCCGCTGGTCTCAGTGGCGTCTGCAGTTGCATACAGTGTTATTGCAGCCGAAAGGCTAAGGCCTCCGTAAACTACCGAATGCTCGCCGGCTATCTTGACATTTGCAGGTGCCCTTACTGAAATTCTCTCCATCGTATCAAACTTAAAAGCCAGACCATGCTCGCTAAGTTGCAGCATGTTCCATCTGAATCATTCCATTTCGCCAACGGGCATGGGATCATGTGCATAAACCAATTTACGCATTGGCTCATATATAGATAGCTCCATAAATCGACAGGTGTCGGTATTGTAGAATCTGCGAAACGTTCCGCCCCATATATAAAGATTTACACCCACTTACAACTTAACGTGTTAGTAATGGCGAAAAAAGACCTGCCGTCAAAAGCGTCGCTTCTTAAGGACATCGTGCAGGATGTTAGGTTATCCAAGGCCATGTCAGTAAGGCAGCTAGTAGACGTGCAGAGGAGCATAGGGGGGTTCTCTGCCCAGAATATGATACGTGCAATAGACATAGTCAAGGACATGCTTGGCGACAAGGACTCGTTTAACTTCCTCTCCTTTCCTGCAGACATAATAGCAACAGGCCTGCGCGGCATGATAGCTGACTCGGTAAAGCACTTCGATGCAATAATTACCACATGCGGAACCCTGGACCACGATCTTGCAAAGGCCTATGGGGGCAAGTACAGCCTGGGCACGTTCGATGTTGACGACAACATGCTTAAAGACCTGGATATATACAGGCTGGGAAACATATTCATAGGCAGCGAGCAGTACGGTCTTGCTGTTGAGAAGTACTTTGCAGAGATAATGGGCGATATCTACAACTCCAAGGACTACAAGGGAGAGTACAGCCCTTCGCAGCTGCTGCATGAATTCGGTAAGAGGATAAAGGATGAGCACTCCATACTCAGGCAGGCGTACCTGCACAATGTCCCGATATACGTGCCTGGGATAGTAGACGGAGCCTTCGGCACCCAGCTCACACTGTTCTCACAGGACCACAAGTTCAAGCTCGACATGCTGAAGGATGAACTGGCTCTGAGCAACGTATCTTTCGATAACAAGACCACCGGGGCGCTGATGCTTGGCGGAGGCATCAGCAAGCACCACGTCATATGGTGGAATCAGTTCAAAGGCGGCCTTGACTACGCAGTCTACGTCACCACGGCCTCGCAGTATGACGGAAGCCTCTCAGGCGCAAGACTTACTGAGGCAGTATCATGGGGCAAGGTCAAGGAGAAGGCAGAATATGTGACAGTTGACGGGGATATAACAATAATACTTCCAGTAATATTCTCCTATCTTGAACTAATGTAAGTGACCTGGATTGGGCAGCCAGAACGTAGTGTTCATAATGCTTGACACAGTCCGTGCCGATATGCTCAGCACATACGGTGGCAAGATAGCGATGCCTGGGCTTGACCGGCTCGCAAGGCACGGCACAAGATATAATATAGCCATATCCCCTGGAACATACACGCTGCCCTCGCATCTCTCAATCTTCCTTGGGAAGAGAGTATCTAGGATACGCGGTTTGAAGAATACTGGAATGAAGTTCAGCGATCTTATGACGGATCCGTTCCTTAAGAAGGCACGGTACACGAACGGGGAGGTGACGCTCGCCAAGATGATGGAGTACTTCGGATACAAGAGCGCGCTGTTCTCGAACAATCCATTCGTGTCTGAGCCGACAGGTCTTGCCGATGGCTTCTCGTATTCCAGCAACGTATTTGTAGATAGAATACTTAAGGAGAACAAGCTCTCCGTGCGCGCAATACTGCATCTTGTGGAGAACGACGCTGCTAGAAAGAACCTCGTACGGCTAGCCTACCTGATATCCTCTACGCTGCCATCAGGAAGCGTGGACTCTTTATACCTGGAGCTGAGAAAGAAGCTTAACAGGCATTTCTCCAATGAGTACGGCTACTATGAACTTGACAAAGGAGCACTGGAGACAAACAGGATGGTGCGTGAATACGCAGCGCACTGGGCAGGGCAGAGGAATTTTGTATTCATAAACTATATGGAGGGCCATGAGGGTTACCCAACCAACCTTGTTACCAGGAGATATGTGGAGCAGGACAAGTGGCTTCATATGATAGGAGAGACGGGCGAGGATGGGATAAGCATAATGAAAGATGCCTACGGCAAGAGGCTGGAGTACCTGGACAGGAAGGTGTCGGATATGCTAGAGTCGCTGCGCAAAGAGGGCATGCTGGACGATGCAATGGTGATTGTCACAAGCGATCACGGCCAGGCATTCATGGAGCACGAGCAGATGTTCCACAACATCCACCCGTACAACGAGGTCTGCAGGGTGCCGCTTGTAGCTGCGCATTTCAAGGACGGGAGGCAGGTACGCAGTCCGCAGGTGATTGAAGAGCCATTCAGCCTGACAAACCTTAACAAGCTGATACTCGGCAGCAACCTGGCAACATCAGGGCCGGTAGTCTCAGAGCATACGGGCATAACTGAGGTGTGGGACACCTATCTTTTGAGGCTGTTCAAGAAGCGATCGGTAAACGCTGACAGAATTTACAGGAAGAAGGTAGAGCTTGACAGGCCTGTTACGGCAGTGTTCAGGGGCAGGTACAAGCTGGTGCACCATCACGGAAGGACAAGGGACGAACTCTACGACATTGCCGCAGACGCCGATGAGGAGCACAATATAATAGCGTCAAACAGATCTATGGCGCACATGCTTCTTAGGCAGAGCACAAACGTCGGTTAAGGAGCTGCGCTTATATGTTCTTTAGTATGTCGTATATTGTGATTATGCCTACAGCCCTGCCGTTGTGCACCACGAGCACTGCGCCGGTATTCTCCAGTATGGGCTTTAGCCCGGTTATTGCAGTTCCTCTGTCTATCTGCGGCAGGGCTCCCTTCATGACGCTGCCAACAAGCCTTCTGTGTATCATGTCAGGCGCCTGCGTCGCTATGCCCAGCATGTCCTTCTGGTACACCGTGCCAAGGGCGTGCCTGTCGCTGTCAAGCACTGGCAGCTGCGGGAAGTCGTAATCCTTGAATGCCTCTATAGCGCTTGCGAGAGTGTCCTCTGGACCCACATATATGATGCGCCTGTGCATTATCTCCCCTGCCTTCCTGCTCAGCAGATCCTCCCCGTGCGCTCCCCTGAATCCAGCAAGAGCGTCCATCACCTGGAATACCGTCTGATAGCTGGGATTGAGCCTTGTTATGTCTGTCTCAAGCCTTGCTATGGTGCTCTGGCTGAGCCCGCACATCTTAGCCAGCTTCTTCTGGCTGACCCCCATGGCCTTCCTGGCGTCCCTCAGCGCAGCAGACACCTCGTCAGGCGACTTCATAGATATGTCCATCTATATTCCTAATAGTAATATTATGCGTAGTAATAATTATATATGTGTTTATAACGGTATGCCATGCCTGTATGAATAAATAGAATCTTAGATGGTGGAATGAGGAATATATCTGTCAACAAGTTGAACGGCATACCTGTAGGGGAGCAGTGGATAGAGTACGTGGAGAGGAAGGGTATAGGACATCCGGACAGCCTCATAGACGGGATAGTTGACGCTACAAGCAACGCGCTAAGCAAGGAGTACATAGAGAAATGCGGCGGCACCATACTGCACCACAACGTGGACAAAGGGCTGATAATAGGCGGGGCGGCGGAGGCGAAGTTCGGCAGCGGCAAGATAACCAAGAAGGTAGAGGTGATAGTGACTGGGAGGGCCACGGAGAGGTTCAATGACGTACGCATTGACGTAAATGAGATAGCAAAGAACGTGGCTTACAACTACCTGAAGAATAACACGAGATACCTGGACCTTGATACAGAGGTTGACTTCGTGTCAAAGATAGCCAAGGGCAGCGCAGACCTCACCAGCGTATTCGCAAGGAACACTGAGCACAAGATACCTCTGGCAAACGACACATCGTTCGGGCTGGGATTCGCGCCCTTCACTGACACAGAAAGGCTGGTGCTCGAGACTGAGAGATACCTGAACAGCA
>DAHVAU010000013.1 GCA_027314465.1 Microcaldota archaeon | reverse complement strand
TGCTGAAGAGCCGCCTCCGCCGCCTCCGCCGCCATCACCGTTACCGCTGCCTCCTGCGCCGCCGCCTCCGCCGAAATAACCGCTTCCGCCGCCTCCGCCGCCTCCGCCGTTGGCGGCGCCTGCGCCGCCTCCGCCGCCTCCGCCGCCGGCATATATCTTAAGGGTATTCCTGAGTCTGCGGTAAAGCTGCCTGTAGCCGAAGAGCCTGAAATGCCATTAAAGCCATTGCCGAGACTGTAGTTTACACCTCCGCCTCCGCCGCCCGCGCCATACATCGTGTAGCTTATGCTCTCAGTGGCTCCTATTGCTATGACCTGATTGCTAGTCACTGTGACAGAGTCAGTGGCAGGGCATGGAGAGGTCACGGGAGGCTGGAATAGCGGGAGGGATCTGACGGTCACTTCGCTTGCTGCTGGAGCTGAGGATGCGGGAGCTGGATTCTGGAAATTGGCAGATGAGTTTGCGGTGATTGCTGTCTTGGTATTGGCCAGTATTGCTGTTGCTGTAGTTGGTGCTGCTTGCAGAACAGCATTTGCCGTTGATGCGCCTTGGGCGGCGGAGGGGCTGGCTTTTAGCATTGACAGTAGGATTCCGGCAGCCATTACTGCTGCCAGCATAAGTACGAATATTACAAACACTGCACTAGTCCTGGCCAAACATCCCACTAGCTCTCATGAAACGTAACGTTCTGTCGCCGTAGAACTTGCAGAAGATGACCTCTGACCAATGTAGCTTGCAATCCCCAGTTATACGACCCCATCGCGCATACCGCTTTTTGCTTACTTATATGGCTGGTAAGCAGTTAAAAAGCTTGTTGCAGTCAGTTTATACCGTTAAAAGTGCTTTTGAACGCGCAGGTGGGCCTCCAGGACCGCATGCGCCAGTGAGGCATCGCAGGATCGTTTATCTTATTCGCTTGTAGCTCTTGCGCGGCTTTCTGATGAGATGGTATAGCAGCATGTTGACCAGATAGTATATAGTATATCCGCTGACTCCCCAGGCCTCAACCCGCCTGGCGCTGGTGTGCACCACTGCGTTGTTGGAATATACTATCCTGCCGTACCTCTTGAGCCTGTTTGAGAGGTCCCAGTCCTCGTATGTTATGTACTTCTCGTTGAAGCCCCTGGCCTTGCTGAAGGCGTGCGCGCGCACAGCGAAGTTCGATCCTACCAGCGAGGGCCTGTGAAGCAGTATCGACGCCTTGACGAAATACACGGAGACGAACTTGTAGCCAAACCTTATGCGCGCAGGCGTCTTCTCAAGAGGATATATGGGCCCGCTCGATGCTATCACGCCTTCGTCAAGGAACACGTCGTGGTAGGCCTTCAGCAGCCCTGGAGAGGGCCTTGTATCCGCATCCAGGAATAGCAGGATATCTCCGCGCGAGCGCCTTGCGCCGGCATTTCTCGCCGCGCCTGCGCCGGGCCTTCTTGAGACTATCACTTTGGCATGCTTACTTGCCATCTGCTGCGTGCGGTCCCTGCTGCCGCCATCGACGACCAGAGTCTCGAAGTCCCTGAATGACTGCTGCCTGAGGCCCGATAGCACTTGGCCTATGTATTTCTGCTCGTTCAGGGCCGGGATTATCACACTTATTTCTGGGGCCATCGGTTAGATAGGTGGTGCAAAAGGCTTAAAACACCGGCGTGCAGCGTGCCTTGCTACCTTATCGGCTCGTAGTGCTCCTTTGCCTTGTGGTACAGGTTGTACCTGAGCACATTGCCTGCATTGAACATTACGTACTTTGGCACGCCCCACCTGACTATGCGCCTGGTGCTCGTTGCCACTACAGCATCATTTGCATAAACGACCCTCCCGATCCTGCTCAGCCTGTGCGCAAGGTCCAGGTCCTCATATGTGACAAGGGACTCATCAAAGCCCCCGGATTTCAAGAAGGCTGATCTTCTCACAGCGAAGTTCGATCCGCTTATCGAAGGCTTGCCTGTAGCGAATGAGAGCTTGGCCAGGGATACCGAAGCAAAGCTGTACCCGAACCTTATGAAGGCAGTGGTCTTCTCCAGCGGCACAAGAGGGCCTGTTGCAGCAACAACTCCCCTGTCCCTGAAAAGCTCGTGGTATGTCTTCAGCAGGCCCTTTGTCGCCATGGTATCGGCATTGGTGAACAGCATCACATCCCCCCGAGCCGCGCGAGCGCCAGTGTTCCTCGCCGCGCCTATGTTCTTCTTGGGCTCTATGATAACCTTGCCGCACCTATGCGCTATCTGCCTGGACCTGTCAGTGCTGCTGCCGTCTACGAATATCACTTCGAAGTCCCTGAAGCTCTGACTGTCAAGGCCCTTTATGACAGAGGAGACGTACTTCTCCTCGTTAAACATCGGTATTACTACGCTAAATGAGGGCCTGCGGTTCATTGCACCATGCCCCTTGACGCGCTGAAGGCGTATCTTAGCACGGCCTTCATGTTGCCGAACGTATCAAGCGTGTCTATATCCTTCTCGGTTATCCACACGAAGTCCTGCGACTCTTCTGCCGATACCGCGGCGCGCTCGCCTTCGGCCACGCCCAGGTACACCAGATCAAAGTGCATGTGGGTGCCGGTGCTGAGCCTTACAGTCTCGAACAGGGTGGCTATGGGCATGGGATATTCCACGGCATTCTCATCGCCTCTGAAGCCAAGAGGCCTTGCTCCCACGAGCCTGACCCTGTATCCGGTCTCCTCAAGCACTTCCCTGGCCGCAGTATCAGTAGGTATCTCGTTCTCGTCGACATGGCCGCCGGGGTAGAGCCACTTGTTCAGCTTCTTGTGCCTGTGGAGAAGCACCTTGGCGCCCTTGAACACCACGCAGCTCGCAGTTATGCAGTTCTTTACCATGGCATCACGCATACGCCTCGTATATCTCAGCCGCGCCCCTCAGCAGTATGTATGCAAGCAGTATGGTAACCAGCATATAGCCTATTATCGCAGGGTAGCCCCAGACATACATGAGCGCCAGATACGCAAATGCCAGGAACTTTACCACGTTTATGCCTGCGCGCCCCACGTTGGATGAGTACACTATCCTTGCGAACCTGGTCTTCATTTTTGATGAAGTGCCCTTGGCTGCCATCACCGCGTCAGCAAATGAATGCCTCAGCACCACAAGGAATATCACGAACAGTGGCAGGATCCCGACATATGTGTATGTTATCCAGAGTATATACTCAACGGCGCGGTCCCCCGCCACGTCAATCCTGGGGCCGAATCTCGACTCCCTGGAGGCCTTGGCCCTGAACTGCCTGACCTTGGCGGCCGCTGCATGATTGCCAGATAGTGCGCCAAGGTACATGCCGAACCCCACGCGGCCTGAACTGGACTGGCGTACGGCAAAATACCCGTCTACAGCGTCAAGGGCCATGGCCACGGCTATTGACAGCACTATTGCGATAGGATTGAACTTGGCGACTATAAGGTACGCCGCTGCTATGATTATGAGCACTCTGAGCAGAGTTATCGCGTCTGCGGACCTCATCCATCTGACCTTTCAGTTGAAGTCTATGCATGAAAGCATTTATTAATGCGGTTCAAGTAGTAGAATATTTCCAGGTGGCAGTGTGATAGAGCTTAACAAGAATGAGGAAGAGATCCTCAGATACTGGAAGGAGCATGACATTGCCAGGAAGGTGCGCGATAAGAACTCCGGAGGAAAGCCTTTCTACTTCCTTGACGGCCCGCCTTTTGTGAGCGGCGATCTGCATCCCGGGCAGATGTGGGTCAAGGCCATGAAGGACGTATTTCTGAGATACAGGAGGTTCAGGGGATATGATGTTTACGACAGGGCAGGATACGACGTCCACGGCCTGCCCATAGAGAAGAGGGCGGAGGCGCAGCTTGGCATCAAATCGAAGAAGGAGATAGAGTCCAGTGTAGGGGTTGAGAGATTCATACAGACATGCAAGGACTACGTCGAGCAGTACATCGGCAGGATGGACAGCGACTATGCCAGGTTCGCGATATCCCTTGACTTCTCAGATCCATACATACCCTCGAAAAGGCAGTACATGGAGGTGGAGTGGGGCAATGTCAAGAGCATGAGCGATAAGGGGCTGCTCTACAAAGACAGGCGCGCTACGACATTCTGCACAAACTGCGGCACCTCGCTGGCCCAGGGAAGCGTAGAGGTGGAGTACAGAACGGACAACGATCCGTCGGTATTCGTGGCGTTCAAGGTCAATGCAAGATCTTCCAGGCCCAGGATAAATATTGGCGAGGGGCTCAGCCTGCTCATCTGGACCACCACGCCCTGGACGCTGCCTGCGAACGTCGCAGTTGCAGCAAATCCAAAGGAGCTATACATCATAGCGATGATTGGAGGCAAGAGGTACGTGCTTCTAAAGTCAAGGCTTGATGCGCTCTCTGAGCTAGTTGGGGAGAGCGCGGTCGTGGAATTAGAGTTCTACGGCAGCGAGCTCGAGGGCATATTCTATACAAGCCCGCTGGAGGAAGCGGTGCCAAGGCAAAAGGACCTGAGGAAGTACCACAAAGTGGTGATGGACGAGGGGCTCGTATCCGCAGCTGAAGGGAGCGGGCTGGTGCACATAGCCCCGGGCCATGGGCTTGAGGACTACATTGTCGGGAAGAGGAACAGGTTCCCGATATTCTCCCCGGTAGACATGCAGGTCATATACAGCGCAGATGCTGGCAGATACTCGGGGCTGAAGGTGCCAGAAGAGGCCAACCACAAGATACTTGAAGAGCTCAAGGCGCTTGGATCGCTAGTGCACAGGGGCAGCATAACCCATAGCTACCCCCACTGCTGGAGATGCGATACCAAGCTCATATACATAGCCACAGACCAGTGGTTTGTCAACATACAGAGGGTGAAGAAGAGGATCATAAGCGAGAACTCCAAGGTGTCGTGGCATCCTCCCGAAGCGCAGAGATGGCAGGAGAGCGTGCTGCGCAGCTCGCCGGACTGGGCGATATCCAGGCAGAGATACTGGGGAGTGCCAATGCCGATATGGGAATGCGCCTGCGCGCAGAGGCTTGTGATCGGATCCGTAGAGCAGCTTAGGCAGCATGCCACTGACAGCGCGGCTGTTGACGCACTGCAGGACCTGCACAGGCCCTACATAGACGCAGTTAAGCTCAGGTGCCCGGAGTGCGGCGGGGAGATGTCAAGGGTGAAGGACGTGCTGGACGTGTGGTTCGACTCTGGCAGCGCATACCGGGCAAGCCTCACGCAGGAGCAGTTTGAGCGTCTGTTCCCCGTGGACTATGTGCTCGAGGGAATGGACCAGCTCAGAGGATGGTTCCAGGTGCAGCTCAAGATAGGCACCATAGTGCACGGTAGAAGGCCTTTCAACAATGTTGTCATAGACGGCATGATGCTGGGCGAGGACGGCAGGGAGATGCACAAGAAGCTAGGCAACTACATACCTCTGGCTGACCTTCTCAGGATGTCGTCGGCAGACTCATTCAGGCTCTGGTGCATATCTCACACCCCGCAGATCGACCTGACGCTGAGTAGGGATAGGATAGCAGAGGCAGGGCGTGTGCTGATACTTCTTTACAACGTGGCGAATCTGCTTGGAGAGTATTCGGAGGCAGTAGGATACAGGCCAGGGAAGGCGCGCAGGCCGCGCATGGTATCTGAGCTTGCGCAGGAAGACGCATGGATATTATCACGCATGAATTCGACGCTAGGAGCCGTGAGCGCGTCTCTTGAGAATTACGAGGCGGACAAGGCCGCAATGGCATTGAGGTCTTTTATTACGATGGACCTGAGCAGGTTCTACCTGAAGATAGCCAAGAAGAGGATACTCTCCGAGGACAGGAAGGGGTCCAGAGCGGCGATAGACACGCTAAACTACGTGCTGTACCGCACGCTTGTCATGCTCGCTCCGATAGTGCCTTTCAGTGCGGAGAGGATATACCTTGACAGGTTTGCATACTCGCAGAGCATATTCATGGAGGACTGGCCGAGAGTGGACAGTGTACTTGTGAACAGAGCCCTCGAGGAGGAATTCAGCGTAGCGCTTGACACAGTTACTGCGATACTAAACGCCAGGGAGAAGGCGGGAGTTAAGCTGAGGTGGCCCCTTGCGAAGGCTATGGTAAGCGTGCACTCCGAAGAGGCGTTTGGCGCAGTGCAGAAGCTCTCGCGCATAATAGAGGAGTATGCGAACGTGAACGGGCTGGAGCTGGAAAAGGCAGGCGTATCCAACATAGATGTCAGGCCGCTGTACGCAAGGATAGGCCCTGACTTCAAGAGCAACGCCGGAGCAGTTGCGCAGGCGCTCAAGTCGGCGGATGCGAACGCCATGCTCGACTCCATAGCCAGGTCCGGCACGTACACGCTTCACACCGACAAAGGCACTTTCGACGTGACACAGAACCACTTCGAGGCCGTGAAGATGGCAGTAAGCGCAGATGCTGTTCCATTCAAGTACGGTGCAGTTACTGTGGACAGGAAGATAAGCAGGGAGCTGTGGGAGGCCGCAATGCTCAGGGAGTTCGAGAGGATAGTGCAGCTTTCCAGGAAGGAGATGGGATTGAAGAAAGGGGATGCGATATCACTGCGCTACATGGCCTCTGCCGAGATATCAGAAGTGATTGAGAGTAACATTGAGCGCCTGAAGGGCGATATTGGCGCCAGGGAGGTACACAGGACTAGTGAGCAGGCAGGGCTTGGGAAGGAGTTCGAGATATCGGAGAACGAGAAGGTAAGGATCTGGATTGGCAGGACCTGAGCGCGGCATATGGATTGGCTATTCAGGGTTCCTTCGCAGCGCTCTTGAACGCCTTCCTGGACGGAAGCTTTGTCCAGCAGTCCTTGCAGACCACTATCCTTATGACCTTGCTGATGCGCCTTGAGCTCTTGACGCAGTTAATGCAGACCTTGCGCTTGCAGTAATTGCAGGTATTGTACTTGTAAATGTCATTTCTGCATCTTTCGCACATCACGTAAATCACATTAATTGATAGGTTTTTACGCTAGCTAATATAGCATTTATGCTTATAATAGTTATGGTTTTAGGCAGCAGGGCATCTTACCTGACATTGTTGGCCTGCATGAACCTGCTGTTGGCCTCTATCTGCTCGAGGGCCTTGTCCAGTGCCTGCTTTATGTCTGGCCTGTAGTTCTGCTTGCTGCTGAAGAATTCGGATACCTTCTCACGCTCTGGCATGCTGCTCAGAGTGCCCAGGTTGGCCACGTACCTGCCGAGCATGTGGGTTCCGCTTGCATACCTCTTCTTTATCTCTGCCCAGTTATCCGTTGTCCAGTCCAGTATGAGCTTTCTTCCAACAGGCGTGGACGATGTTATTGCAGGTATTGCATATGCGTCCTGCAGCCTCACCTTGTCTGACAGTGAGTAGTCCAGTGACTCAATTATAACCCTCGGGTCGCTTGCGGATGATACTGCCCTCAGCAGCCTGTTCTTCTCCTCGGGAATGGTTTCCTTCTCGAACTTCTCGCGCATGACATTCCATGCATCCCTGCCGTCGGTCCATACGTTAATGTAGTATATGGCGCCCCTGAGGTTCGGATCTATCTCCTCCTTTCCATTTACGTGGCCCTCAAACATCTGCCTCGCCCTTTCAATGGTGGATGCGTTGCCGGCCATGGCGGACTCGGATATTGCAGACGCCCTCAGGTACGTATCAAACGTCGGCTCGTGCGGATTCCTCTTCCAGCCAAGCCTGTCCATAAGATTATGGCTGTATCTGTCAAGAAGCGCAGCCACTTCATGCCCGTTGGCGTAGTAGAGCATGCCGTAGATCCAGCCCAGATGGCCGAGCACATTTGAGCTTAGCGGGTACTCGGCTCCCAGGCAGTACCTGTCAACGAAATCAAGGTATTCGCCCGCGCGCGCGCTTGCGGACCGTGCCCTTGAGAAGATATCCTGCTCCACGCCCCATGAGTCTACCCCTGACATCTTCTTCTGCTGTATAAGCCCCCCAAGCCTTGACAGGTCATCTGGACCGTATGCGACCCTGTACAGGCCGTTCTGGCCCGCGTTGAGCTTTATCCAGTCGTTTTCCTGTACGCTGATAGCGGCTTCCTTCTTGTCCATGAGCACCTGGACCTTCCTGCCGGATATTAAGTAGTTTATTGGTATCGGCCACAGCGAGGCGCTGGGCATATCGCCAAGGAGAAAGAACCTCTTCTGTGAGAGCCTGAGCTTATCTGCGGCCCTCTGTACGCTGATTATAGGGTATCCGGGATTTTCTATCCAGTAGTCGGCGACTTCGTGGACCTTGGTGCTTGGCGAGCTGCGCCCTGACGATCTGTCTATAGCATCCCAGAGATCAGATTTAGTGGCATTTGAATATGAGTTGGCCTTGAG
Source organism: Microcaldota archaeon (assembly GCA_027314465.1). Lineage (GTDB taxonomy): Archaea > Micrarchaeota > Micrarchaeia > Micrarchaeales > CABMGC01 > JAJZNA01. Next base: position 24 of record DAHVAU010000013.1, on the reverse strand, counting down.
GTACCCGTGAAGTCCGCGCCTGAA
>DAHVAU010000040.1 GCA_027314465.1 Microcaldota archaeon | reverse complement strand
CATAGGCCAGTTCCTGGGCCTGATACTGACTGCCGTAACGTTCATGGTCGTTACAAGGCTGCTGGGTCCGAGCCAGTACGGAGTGTACGTGTTCGCATTCGGGTTCTCGGCGCTTGTCAACGGCGTTGCCGCGTTCGGGGTCGGGGCGTACTTCAACAGCGAGCTGGCAGGACTGGCGTACAGGAAGGACGGCAGGGGTGTGCTAAATGCCATATCGTCAGGGTATGTTATAGTAGGGGTGGTGGGCATACTGCTAAGCCTGGCAGGCATGGCGCTTAGCGGGCCTATAGCAGGCATGTTCCCGATGGTAAGCATATCGCCCCTTACACTTGAGCTGGCGGCGGCGCAGATAGTATTCTACATGATAAGCATGGCGGCCATCAACGGGCTGGTGGGGCTGTCGCGATCAGGCCTGGCATCGATCATAAACGTGGCTATTGATATAGTACAGCTTGTGCTGAGCGTTGTGCTTACTCTCATGTACGGCGTGAATGGCGCAGTCACAGCAATGCTCATCGGATACGCGTTTGGAGCAGTGGTAGGCACATTGCTCGTGGCGCGCGCAGTGTCTAGGTACATAAGGCCCAGATTTTCCATGCCACCCATTGAGCACCTGCGCAAGACATTCGCATTTGTGTGGCCCATTGCCATCAACAACTTCCTAAACACGGGCATGGCCAACTTCTCCATCCTCTTCCTGGGATTGTTCGTGACTGTGATGCTGCTAGGAAATTATGGAGCAGCAAACAGAGGCATGGCGCTGATAGTGACGCTGTACGGAACGCTGGGGCAGGGGCTGCTGAACACATTCACCACTGCCAGGTCCATGAAGAAGGAAGGCGAGATAAACAGGACCTACAACGACATAATAAGATACTCGCTGATGTTCATGCTGCCGATAGTCATGTTTGTGGGGGTCATGGCCGCGCCTAGCCTGTACCTGCTGGTATCCAGCAAGTACGCCTACGCCCCATTGTACCTTACGCTCATGTGCATGGGCACGCTGATAGGCCTGTACGGGACAAACATAAGCAATCTGCTGATATCAGGCAGCCATACGAGGAGTGTGCTGCTCGTGAACCTCGTATCTGCAGTCGTGCAGCTGGCGCTGATACTGGTACTGGTGCCCAGCACGTCAGTTATAGGGGCCATAATAGCCATCTACTTTATTGGCAACTGCATAGAGCTCGCGCTATTCGCCAGGGAGGTGCATAGGAAGTTCGGACTTAGGCTGGAGAGGAAAAGAACCATGCTGCTATACCTTGTGAACATAGTGCTAGGAGCCGTGCTTGCAGGGTGGCTGCTGCTGAGCGGCAGCATTGCGCACGTAGTGCATGCGCCTGACGTGGTCTACCTGGTGCAGATAGCAGTGGCATTGGTTATAACCGCACTGCTCTACCCAGTAGTGCTTGTGCTATTCAGGGCAGTGAGCGGCAAGGACATCGAGGCGCTGCGCGAAGCCACTGCAAGACTGGGCGCAGTAAGCACGGTGATGGGCTGGTTCCTTGCATACTCGCAACGAGTTCACGCAAGGATCGCGGGATGATAGGATGGATTACAATGATTTCACCATAGTGCTGCCAACTCTAAACGAGGAAGGAACGATAGGCACGCTGATAGTCGAGCTGGTGCGCTCATGCAGGGGGGCGCAGATAATAGTCGCAGACGATGGATCAGTAGACGGCACAGAGAAGATAGTTGCAGACATTGCCAGGAACAACAAAGGCGTAACCTTCGTGGACAGGAAGTCGCAGGGGCTGCGAAAGGGACTGACTGCCAGCGCCGTGCATGGAATACTTCACGCCAAGACCAGGTTTGCCATAGTGATGGATGCTGACCTGCAGCACCCGCCAGGCGTTGCAAAGAAGATAGCAGACAGGCTGCTTGACGGCAATGACATTGCAGTTGCCATAAGGACAGATGTCAAGGACTGGCAGCTGTACAGAAAGCTCATATCAAAGACCCTCATATGGATCGGCTACGCTGTGCTAGTACTGCGCGGCTCCGAGCGCTGCGCAGACATATTCTCAGGCTTCTTCGGAGTTGACGCAAGGCTGTTCGCAAAGACCTTCGGCTCGAACGAGGGTAGGTTCGTTGACGGAGGATACAAGATACTGTTTGACTTCCTCAAGTGCAATAGGAGAGGGTCGCTGCGCATATCAGAGGTGGGATACTCGTTCGGAAAGAGGATGCATGGAGCATCCAAGGCAGGATTCAGGCAGGGGCTCTATCTGCTAGAGTCGTTCCTTACGTGACGCTGCACTGCGGCATTTACAAGTCCCACGAATAGTGGTGCGGGATCGTCGAGCCTGGACTTGAGCTCAGGATGCGCCTGGGTGCCAACCCCGAATCCACTAGGCCATTCTATAAACTCCACAAGCTTCTTGTCCTTTGTGACTGCGGCTATCCTAAGGCCCTTGCGGGACAGTGCGCGCCTGTACTTGTTGTTGAATTCGTATCTGTGCCTGTGCCTCTCGCTTACAACATCACGCCCGTAGAGGCCGTGGACCATTGATGTCCTGTCAATTATGCAGTCCTGCGCTCCAAGTCGCATAGTGCCGCCCTTGTCCTTTACGCTCCTTTGCGACTTGAGCAGGTCTATCACCTTGTATCTCGACTTGCTGTCGAACTCGGACGAATTGGCCCCTTTCATTGCGCACACGTTCCTTGCATATTCCGCAGTCATGAGCTGCATGCCCAGGCATATCCCAAGGCACGGGATGCCGTTCTCCCTGGCGTACTGCAGTGCATTTATCATGCCTTCAGTGCCCCTGGTGCCGAACCCCCCGGTTACTATTATGCCGTCAACTGATTTGAGCGCAGACATGTCTGCTCCGTCGCCTTCAAGCCCCGATGCCTCAACCCAGGATATGTCCACGCGCGAGTCTGCTGCTGAACCTGCGTGCACTAGCGCCTCCTTGACGCTCGCATACGAGTCCCTTAGCGAGGTATACTTGCCCACTATGGCTATGGACGTGCTGCGGCTTGGCGATACGACTCTTTGCACACGGGATTTCCATGCATCAAGCTTTACGGCATCCGCATCCTTCTGCTTGAGCCCCAGCTTTGATATAAGCAGCCTGTCGAATCCCTGCTCCATGAAGCGCAGCGGCAAGCTGTAGAGCGTAGGCAGGTCGGGATCGTCTATTATCATCTCCTTCTCCATGTTGCCAAACAGCGCAAGCTTCTCCTTAGCGCTCTGCGTGAGCTTGCTGCTCGTCCTGCATATAAGGAAATCCGGGTTTATGCCTGCCTGCAGCAGCATCCTCAGGCCTATCTGGGCAGGCTTTGTCTTCTGCTCGCCGACAGCAGCGAGCTCCGGGATGTACGTGAGGTTGACGAACACCACGTCGTGCTTAAGGGAGAGCTGCCTCATTGCCTCTATGAAGTAGTTGTTCTCAAGATCCCCCACGGTGCCTCCGACTTCTATCACAAGCACGTCAGGGCTCTTGGATATCGCTATGCCCTCTACGCGGTGGATTATCTCGCTTGTAAGGTGCGGTATTATCTGGACAGTCTCGCCAAGATACTCGCCCTTGCGCTCCTTTGAAGTTATGGAACTAAACAGCTTCCCCCCGGTTATCGAGAGGTCTCCGGTAAGGCTCCTGTTTAGGAACCTCTCGTATATGCCAAAGTCCATATCGACCTCGCTGCTGTCATCAAGTACGAACACCTCTCCGTGCTGGTAGGGATTCATGGTGCCGCAGTCGTAGTTCAGGTATCCGTCGAATTTTATGGGGAGTACCTTGTATCCGTAGAAATCGAGCAGCTTGAGTATCGAGGACGTTACAACGCCCTTTCCCAGGCCGCTCATAAGAGAGCCTAGGATCACAACATATTTGGTCTGCATATTTAGCATTGAAATGCAAGGATTTTAAATGTGAGTGCGGTGCCGCGGCTACTTTCCTGCGCAATTTTTAACCTTTGGGTGCTATTGACCTTTAGTGATATGATGAAGCTTGAAGCAGGATCGGATGCGCCAAAGAAGGTCAATGTATTCATAGAGATACCAAAAGGCAGCAACATAAAGTACGAATATGATGAGAAGAGCGGCGTGGTAAAGGTGGACAGGATACTCCATACGTCGATGGCATATCCTTACAACTACGGTTTCGTGCCGGGCACTCTTGGCGAGGACGGCGACCCGATAGACGTGATGGTGATAAGCGGGTCAGCTTTCGCCCCTGGTACTTACGTAGCCGCAAAGCCCATAGCGGTGCTGCTCATGAAGGACGAGGAGGGAGTGGATTCAAAGATAATGGCAGTGCCAACAGAGAAGATAGACCCTGACTTCGGCGCATTCAGCGCGGCGAAGGACCTGAACGAGCATACGAAGGCGATGATAGGCCACTTCTTCTCTTACTACAAGAGCATAGAACCTGGCAAGTGGGCAAAGGTCGAGGGCTGGGAGGACTCGTCAAAGGCCCAGGAGCTCATAAACGCGGCCATAGCAAGGGCAAAGAAGCAGTAATGGCTTACGCGTATTTCACGTCGAACTGATCGTGGGTCAGCACTGCATGCAGCACCACTGCGTCAGGCACCGAAGGATCGAAGTAGTACATCACCCTTAGCTTGCGAGATGTAGGGTTCTCGAAGTTTACACCGGGCCTCTTGTCGGCCCTATAGTGCCATAACCTCACCTTGTTATCGCTGTATGGGGAGTGCACCGAGAAGGCCTTGGCCACCATGCTGGACCCGAGGCCGCGCGGATCATCGACAAGACTTCTTATTATATTGAATATGTCCGCAGTCATTGAGTCGCTGTTTGGGGATATGCTGCGCACAGTATCGTGCACGAACTTGGATAACCTGGAATGCGACTCCTCGCTATCGCCATGCACAAGCGGCCTGTACTGCTGGCGCGCGGCAACCCCTGGCGAATCCGCTGTAAGTACCGATCTTGTATTGAATACCGGCCTGCCCTTGTTCCTGCGCCTGGTGGTCTTGAGTTCCACCTTGAATGAGGGTACGTTCTCGCTATCCCTGTACTGGGACAGGGCACGCATTGCTGACCCTACAGAAGCGGTGAGCTGCATCCTTAGATATGAGGCGTATCCAGTACGCAGTGACTCCGGAAATACGCCTGTGCGTGAAACTGCATCAAGCACTGCGCGCGTGTTTATGTACGCACTGTCGCTGGAATCTGAGGCTGACAGTGAGATCATGCGCATCCACTCGAGCATTGACCTGGTCCCATTCTGCGCCGGTGCACGGAGATTTCTGGTCTCCAGCGTGACAGTGAGGTGCATCACGAAATCATCGAATACCCTCTCGCTCGGATGTAACAGTTCATCTTCTACCAGCGCATCGCACAGCATGGCAAACCCGCTGCCATTTACGTTCAGCTTCCTGTTCCACTGCTCCAGGAGCCTGAGGAACTCCCTGTGCTCGGCCATTGATTGGGCAAACTGCCCGGATATCATGAAGTCCTGGAATGCCGACGCATGGGTATAGTCGTGCGCCAGGAAGGCCTTCCACAGTCCAAGGACCTTGTCGAATATCGCGTCTCTTTGATCCGTCACTGCGCGCATGGCATTGCAGTAGCTGGTGGCGTGCTCGTCCTCGATCTTGCCTATCTCTGTCAGCGCTTCCCTTACCCTGTGCGATAGCTGTGGCATTACCGAACTGTCCACCCAGTTCACGGCCTTGCTTGTGGAGGGACGGGAAAGGTCCTCCTCGCTGCAGTACAGGCTGGCAGTCTCTAGCTTAACGTAGACCTCTCTGCTGCTTTTTAGATGTGGCATTATCTCGAGGAATCTGTCGATTATCTGCCCAGCCGCATCCGAGCCGATCCACCCCCTGCGCTCGGCAACCACTGCGGCTGACGCTGCATACAGTTCAGCCAGAAGATGGGCGTTTGCCTTTAGGAACAACTCCTCAAAGGCGTTTTGGGTCGTTTTAGGCCCGGCCATCTGGCTGCGCGCGCCTTCTTTGCGCGGGGCAGAGCCTTGCAGCCCCTCCCCTGCAGGCTTCCCGGCCCTAGTAAACGGCATGGTGATGCGTGAATGTAGCGCCCAGTCATCATATATAAAGCATGCATATTGTGCGCAGTGCATCAGACCTGCTTTACCGAGAATCCGCCAGCTGGCAGGCGCTGCATTATGTAGTCTATGTCGCTGCAGGATAGCTTCTGGGCTATGGTCTTTGCTGCGTCAGATTTCTTCACGTTGCCGGGCTTGAGCAGCAAGTATCTCTTTATGCCCATAGCAATTGCTGCCTGTACAGGGACCACGCATACAGACGTGCCGCCTTCTGGGACATATGCGCACAGCTCGAGCGGTACGTCCTTGAACCACTCCCTCTCCCCCTCTAGCAGGAAGCTGCCTGTGCCCAGCGAGCCCTTCTCACTGGATTTGGTGACCTGCTCCCTTTTTAGCGAGTAGACGTTTGCAGAGCCCATGCCGTTCTCCCATGCCTTTGAGAAGCATGCGGCGAACTGTGCCGCCTGCTCGCGTATCTCGCGGGGCGCCTTAATGCCGTCCTTTAGTATCACTACAGATGCGCCGAACACGTCCGCATGTAAGAACAGGTCAGTTGATTCGAAATATCGTGAGTTTATGAGCTCGTTCTGCGCAGCGCTCCTGCCACCTATAGCCAGCATGCCGCTGCTCGTGTTAAACCAGTTGAACTTCTCGTACCACTTGCGCTGCGCCACGTTGCGTATGCGGATCTTCTGCTCTGGAACCGCGCCGGCCTTGCTGCGCTTTGCCTCCAGGTCCCTTATTGCTATTGAGGCCCCTTCAGCCTTCTTCTTGAGCTTCTTTGAGAGCTTGAAATAGTCATCGGCATTGTCCTGGGCGGACTTTGTATAGTCTATATCTATGCGCATCGCAGCATTACCGCTTACCTATGGTAGACAATAATATTATGAACTATTGGACGCTGCAGCCAGATTATGCAGGGTCACCAAGGTGGCGTGGTTCATGTGACTGGCCCTAGGCTTATAGATGGCATTACACCGCCTGGAGGAAGGGATCTTACGTAAAACCACTGCACGTTAATTGGATTGGCCACTACAGTAGTGCCATTATAATAGCCTGCAGAGACTCCTACGTACCCTGCGCTGGCTCCATTGTTGTTGGTAGTGGAATAACTTGTCGGGCTAAGAGAGGTTATTGGAGAGGAGGCTTCGGTGCCATAGCCGGAGTATAAGTTCCCGCTCCAAGTGCCCACGTCGTCTGTTATGACCATGGTGTAAGGAGTACTCGCTGCGCCTTGGTAAGCATCGGATACTGCCCAATCTTTTAGATCGTTAAGTAATGATATGAATCCTGCATTATTATCTCCCTGCTGACCTATGAACCTGAATCCGTACGGATCTCCGCCACCGGACAGCGTGGCAGCTGCTATCACACCTACGCGCGGACTAGTCTCAGTAGTATAGTTAAAGGCCATTCCGAGCACATAGTTGCCAGCTACTTGGTAGCTTTGGCTCTCTATTAGAGCTGCGGGGCCGGCGCCATATGATCCAGTGGTAGCCGTTTGCTGCAAATAGCCGTTGGATGTCAGCCATGTTCCCTCCACAAAAGTGAACTGACCCCATCCTGTAGCACCGCCGCCGCCATATTGGGTAAACACAAGACCCCCATCATCATACTGCCCGTAATTTGTGCTCAGCTGCGGCGCCTCCCCGGTAGGCCCTGACGAAGACATTACATTTGAAGACATGAAGTCCATGTATATTACAGTGTTGCCATTGGCTGGTATCTGGGATGGGAGCTTCACCCATACTATAGTGCTTGATACAGTATTGCTATTGCCGCTCTCCACCCATGCAGGGATCGTGCTGCCGCTGGCTGCAGGGGCAGTAGTGAACTCTACATTTGACCAGGCCGAATTTATGTACGGCGAATATGAGGAACTTGGTATGGTGAGCATCTGCTGGAATCCGGCTGGCGCGGCTGTTGACTGGGAGTTGGTTATGGTTATCGGCACGTACTGAATCTGCAGTACGTTTGATGTCGATACAGTAGTGGCAGTGGTGACAGATGATGATGCAGCTGCAGTTGTGGAGACCGAGGCGTACACCGATGCAAACTGCAGGTACAGCCCTGTCTGGTATTGGGTATTATACTGTATCCAGAGTTTTCCTGAGAACTGAGTCCCTATTGCATTCGACTGCAGCTGACAGTGGAACAGAAGCATGCCTGACTGGCCTGAAGAGAGACTCTCTCCTGAGATGGGATTGTCTATCGCCGGGGTTGAGTTCGTCGTGCACCCTGTGCCAGTCACCGTTATTGAATGGCCTATCTCCCCGAATACCACTGATAGATTGCCTGTCGCATTGAGCACAGGATTCTGGCAGATGAAACCGGATGTCGCAACGCAGCTGCTGGTTCCCCTGTTGCCGCCGAACACCCCCAGGGCAAAGAGCGCCACCATGACCACTGCGATGACAAGTATCGCCCAGCCATAGGTCATAAGGTACTCCATTGCGGCCTGGGCCCTTGAAGTCGCCTTTATGGGGCCCTGGGAGCCAGAATCTGCGCTTTGCGTGTATCTGCAGATGGCCATATTATTCAATATACTAACATCTATGGTGTTGCAAGCACTATGTTATTAACTATGAATGAGATTATAAAGCCCAGTATGCCAAGGAGCATTATGCCTATGAGCACAATCTTCAGTGTGCGCTTGAATGTGTCGATGTCAGGGCGGTAGCTTACGCTCATAACATGCCTTGCATCGGCGTAGAAACTGCGCAACATGGATACGGGATTCAGCTTCATGATATTTGCCTTATTCGTCGAAGATCTGGTCCAGGTCAATGTCCCCTTCCTTTCCTGTGAGCTTCTTCTTAATTCCGTCATCTGCATAGTCAGGGAACTCGACTCCGCTTAGAACCACCATGACCTTAAGCGAGCTCTTCTGCATCTTGGGCTCTATCCTTGCGCCCCACTTGAGAAGCGCATCAGGGCTTATCCTGCTAGATACGTTCTGGAATATGCTCTCCGCCTCCCTTAGCGTGAGATCGTCTCCGCCGACTATGTTCACCAGAGCCTTCTTTGCCGTTGAGATGTCTACATCAAGTAGCGGGCTCCTCAGCGTGTTTTCTATAGCCACATTGGCCCTGTCGCTGCTCTGTGCTGAATTCGCCTCGCCCATGCCTATTACCGCATAACCCGAGTCCTTGAGAACGCTCCTCAGGTCGGCGAAGTCAAGGTTCACCATGCCCGGCTTTGTAACCATCTCTATTATGCCCTTGGCTGCATTGGCGAGTATCTCGTCGCTTATCTTGAATGCCATGTTCAGCGGCAGGTCCGGGGCCACGGCCAGCAGCTTGTCGTTGGGGATTATTATTGTTGTATCAGTGGATCTCTTCAGCTTTGATAACCCCTCAAGCGCATTCCTCATCCTTATCCTGCCTTCGCTTGAGAACGGAAGCGTTACCACGCCCACTGTGAGCGCGCCGCTCTCCTTTGCCTGATGCGCTATGACCGGAGCGGATCCGGTGCCTGTGCCGCCGCCCAGGCCGCATGTGACGAACACGAGCTGCGAGTCGTTGACAACGTGCCTTATGTCATCCTTGCTCTCCATGGCAGATTCCTCCCCGACCTTTGGGTCGCTGCCGGCGCCAAGCCCTCTTGTTATCTTCTTGCCAAGAAGCACCTTTCTGTGCGAACGCGTCCTTGCTAGATGCGGCGCATCGGTGTTCATGGCTATTATGGTCGTGCCCTCTATATTGAGCTCAGACATCCTGGTTGCAGTATTGGAGCCGCTGCCGCCTGCACCCACAACGTATATCTTAGGCTTGGCTGCCTCTATAAATCTCAACAGTTCTTCGTCGTCCTGTGACAGCATATCCATGATGACCAGTCAAATGCTTATACTAACATCGGAAGATAAATAAAAGTATTCCTGCATCACGCAGCAAACAGCCCAGATATCTCAGCTCTCCTGTGCCCGAACTTCTTGTGTATGGGTTCCATTATTGACGATAGAGCAGAAGCGGCAGCGTTCTTCAGGTCGGTTGGATGAAGCTTCTTTGCAGCGTATGCGTCCTGCAGCTGGGCGTATGAGGAGAACTCTATGTCCCCCCCATACTTCTCAGGACGCTCGACCCTGATGGAGTTGCTTGAAGGGAAGATCACGTATTTGCAAAGGAGCAGCACGGGATTCTCATCGACGACGCCTTCAGGGCACCATGCAGACCCAATTATCGCACCTATCTCCTTGCTGTCAGCAAGTATAGGTATGGCCGAACCTGGCTTTGACTTGCTCATCTTCATGGCAGCTACTATCTCCTCCTTGTGCGCATTATCAGACACTGCAGGAGGCTGCAGAAGGCTTGGTATCAGGTGATGATGCACTGGCACTATGCCGCCCATCTTCAGGTCTGAGAAGAGCTCCTTTGCCAGCATGTGGACCTTGCGCTGGTCCATCCCGGCATGTGGCATGTCGACCTTGAGCGCGGCAATGTCTGCAACCTGCATTATAGGATAGACATATTGTGACACGTGAAGAGTATCCTTCTCGCTCCTGCCCTGTATTATAAGGGTGCGCGTGGCCCTTGCCATGGTCACCCTCCTTGACATCTGTATTATCATCTTCCAGTAGTCATCATTTCCCTTGTAAAGATCTGATCCGAGCACCACCCTAGTATCAGGGCACACCTCATTGAACAGCTCCTTGTAGAACTTCGATGCCCTTATTATCTTGTCCCAGTCCCCGCCCAGCTTGTTGTTTGCCATGGTGTGCCAGTCTGCGAGCAGCACCTGCGTCTCTATCCCAGCCTTGGCAAAATCGTTTATTTTCTTTCCTGCAACAAGCACGTGCCCTATGTGCGGCATGCCGCTTATCTCAAGGCCTATGTAATGCACTGGCCTTTTCTTGGTCTCAAGCAGCGTTCTTAGCTCGCCATCCGTTATGACCTCTTCAAGCGGCTCGGACTTTATCAGGTCCATCCTTGTTTCTATGTCCACGCTACGACCGGTATAGTATGGGCACGCATCTTTTTATTAGTTGTTTGGTAAGCTATTTTTGTATTCTATGAAGGCAGTGATTCTCGCGGGTGGCTACAGCAAGAGGCTCAGGCCCATAACCGACAGGGTGCCAAAACCCCTGGTCGAGGTAGGAGGCAGGCCCATACTCGAGTGGGAGCTGAACTGGCTGATGCATTGCGGCGTCAAGTCGTTCGTCTTTCTCGTCGGGTATCTCAAGGACAAGGTAGTCGAGTACGTGGACTCCAAGGTGGATGAATTCGGGATAAGTGCAGAATATTCTGAGGAGCAGACCCCGCTTGGAACGGCCGGGGCCCTTAAGAATGCCGAGAATCTGCTTAGGGGCGAGAAGGAGTTCTTCATGCTTAACGGCGATACGATAAGCAACATAGACGTGCGCAGGCTTAGCCTTGACGGCTCGGTTGCGACGCTTGCGCTGGTGCCGCTACGAAGCACCTATGGCATAACCAGGCTGGATGGCGATCGTATAGTCAAGTTCGAGGAGAAGCCCCGTCTTCCCGAATACTGGATGAATTCGGGAGTGTATCTGATGTCAAATGACATTTTAGGTCTCCTGCCTGTGAGCGGGAACCTTGAGAACACCACTTTTGCAGAGCTTGCGCAGAAAAGGCAGCTGAAGGGGACCAGGTTCTCTGATGCGTATTTCAAAGGCGTTGACTCCATAAAGGATGTAGAAGAAGTGACTGCGGACCTAAACAACAGAATTGTCTACGGCGACAGCGTTATCCATTAAACATACTTTTCTCAGTTAAGTATTTTAAGCTTTATCCGAATCGGCCAGGCGTGTGGATAAATGCTGGAAAAGCTTAAATATGTTTCAAGCCATCATATCCTATGAGCTTCAACATCCCATTCGAGATAGGTTTTGTCGGATCCCGGTTCGTTGTTGGATCCCTCAGCCAGCACGTGGGCGGAGCTGGAGTTGATATAGCATGGCTTTAGCTTCGCGAAGAGTGCCGACAAGTAGACCAATAGAGAACATAGCCTCGCACATAATCAACGAGCTTAGGGATAACCTTATAAAGGAGGCCAGAGGCTCAGGCATTGTTGCTGTTTCAAGGGGAACAAGAACGAATGGGGGCAAGCACGCATGGAACGGAAGCGACATCGATCTGGGGATAGCAGGCACGGTCAGCAGGGAGTCCCGTCTTGATGCCAGAAATCTGGCTGGAGTGGCAAAGGCGCTTAGTCTCACGGTATCAAACCTTGGCGGCGATGGCATATACCCAGTCATATCGACCTCATTCGTGTTCGAGACGTTCGCAGAAGAGATCGCAATGAAAGGCGTGGCTGGCAAGGAAGGCAGCGCAAAGGTGGTTATACTGGACTGCATGTTCTACCCTACAACAGAGGCTGCTATAGGTTGGTCAGGCTCAGCCAATGTGTCTTACAGCACACCTTTCCTGATCTCTTCCTTCGAGAAGGGCTCGCTCTTCCTTGGAAGCGAGACCAGAAGGTCTGAGCTTGTGGCTGCGCTAAGGCAGTCCGAGGCAGATGCTACTGGCAGGACACGCATAGAAGACGCAATACACACGGCAGAGAAGCTATTCTCAGACACGTACATGCTATACATTGCAAATCACAATCTGCCTGAAGACATGCGCGCGAGGGACAGCCTGAGAAAGCTGAAGGTAGTGGCCCTCTTTCTTGCAGATGGTATCCTCTACAGGCCCGGAGAGATGTATCCCGAATGGTCCTCAATGGCTGGGGAGAGGGAAAAACTGCCGGTTGAACTAGTGCAGTTCATAGAGGGCATAAACAAGCTCAGGGAGAAATACTCAGAAGGGCATGCCGAAGGCTACCCGAAGTTCCAGGAGCTTAGCGCGCTCTTCGAGCTTGGCCACTTGGCACTGGACGCAGTTTCGATGAAGTACATGGGTCCTTCGCAATAGCCTGGCTGGTTCGCATGCAGAACAAGTATAAGCGGGCAGAACGGTATGCTACTGCCCTGCTACGCACTATGGATGCGGCTGGGCTGAGCTATCACAACATCCGCCACAGCATGGGCGTGAAGAGGTACTGCGAGCACCTGTGCAAGAAGATGGGCGTGAGAGGCAACTACGCCAGACTGATGGGAGTTGCCTGTCTGTACCATGACCTTGGATATATCGTGCAGTACAGGCAGAACGAGGCGTATGGAGCAGGAATAGCCGGCAATTGGCTCCCTGGATTTGGCTTCAGCAGCTCCGAGGTAGCTTTAGTGAAGAGGATGATAATGGCGACGCAGATGCCGCAGAAGCCAAAGGATATGTACGAGAAGATAATCTGCGACGCAGACCTGTCAAACCTCGGGATGCGCAGTTTCTGGAAGCTGTCAGGATACCTCAGGGCTGAGCTGGGCATAAAGAGCGACAAGAAGTGGTATAGCATGCAGATAGGCTTTCTTGGCGGCCATACTTACCACACTGAGACTGCGCAGATGGAACTTGAGCCGCTCAAACAAAGGCACCTAAGGCAGCTCAGGGGCCTTGTTTCCAGGCATGCGAGGGATTAAGCCCTCAAGAACTATGCAAGATCGGACAGCCTGGCCATTGCAAGCGGGACCAGCATCTCGTTTTTCGTCATGCCGCCATGCACGCCTATGGCCTTCTCCTTCCTGCCCTTCACGTGCTCATACCAGATTGCCTCCCCATCCTTTGGAAGCAGTAGTATGTCGCCGGTTCTCCTTACAAAGGCCTTGCTAGGTCTGCCTCTGCCAAACAGCCCCATCCTTATCGCATCGCTTGTAAGTACGGTCCTTGCAATGCCTGAGTAGTTCTTCTGCAGATACGCATATGCCCTGTCGATGGATGATTTATTTATGTGCATGAAAATGCCCCTGGGACTTCCGGTAGGGGGTATCCTCCTGCCCCTGTCTGTGGCCAGCATGCCCATAAGCTCCCTATCCCCGTTAAGATACACGACTTTGCTGGGATCTATGGTCGTGTGCCCGTGATCCGCAGTCACAATTACAAGAGTGTCATTGGCATCGGGCCAGTCCACCATGTCGAGGAACTGTGATTTGAGCACCGAAGACATTGATGATATGGTTGCCCGTGATTCCTCAGTGAACGGCCCGTACATGTGCGTTACCGAATCGATAGTGTCCATGTACATGTGTATGTAGCTTACTGGGCGCGCAGTGCGCGCAAGCTCCCTTAGCTTTATCGCCCCGTCGGACACGTACACAAAAGAGCGTATGCTGCTTCCCTGCCGTATCAGCTTTGTGTACTCAGAATTCATGATCATTCGGTTTATCAGCGAGTAGCTCTCCACCCCGTATCTTGACATTCTGCTGTATATGGTGTTTCCACGGAAAAGCACCCTGGGATTCGCTCCCTCGTCCTTTAAGCTCACCCGCTTCTGCGAATCGTGCTTTGTGAACGGCAGCGTGTTTATCGTCAGGCCCAGCTCATGAAGGTATAGGACCCATTCGGGAAGGCCGTGCTCCATGGGGGTGAGGCCGGTTGACATTGTAGTAACAGCCGCAGCAGTGGTTGATGGGAATACTGATGTGATTGGTATTACGGTGCCCTTGCGTGACATGTCCCTGAAGAAACCCGGCTGACTGTCAGCGTCAAGCCACATCTGATATCCGAAACCGTCGAGCAGAAGTAGAACTACCTTCTTGATCCCCTTCATGTCCACCCTACCGCCGTAGAGGTGCTCGTCCACAGGAGTTCCCCAGCTCCTATGGCATAGCGTCTGGGTGATGGTGTGCGGCACGTTTGCGAGCGACTGGCCTGAGTAGCGCGGATAGATCTCGCCGTATTCCTGGTCGTTTACGGCGGGCTCTAGGCTTTTTAGAATCATACCATGCACTTGTTACCTAAAGTCCGTCTCTGACTATATATACTTTCCTATGACTCGGCAATAGCGCCTCTAGCGGTATTCAACCTTCATGCAGTAGATGACAGGCTCCTCGTAAGGATGCGCCTTTCTTATGGCATCGCATACAGCCCTTAGCTTTCCCTTTGGGCATGACATCTCTATCTTCGCCGATGCAACCCTTGACAGCTTGCCGACCTTCCCTATGCTTGGATGCGCCCCCTTCTCTGATTTCCAGGTGCCATAGCCCTTGGTTATAAGCGCTGCTCTGCTGTAGTTTCCGAACTTACCTGCGCCTGCCTTAGCCGCCGCGTTGAGCAGCTTGTCTATCACTGGCCTGCTGTCAGGACAGTCGAACACAACCCTGTACTCCATAACCACACTTGCGCATATCTATCGCTTTTATATATTATAAACATTCATGGAGAGAGCGAGGGTACAATAGATCTGTATGGGTAGCATCCTAACCCTAAGGAACTTTGTAGGCGCTCTTCTCTTCATGATACTTGTAGGGGAGTTCCAGTAGGCGCACTGGACCTTTCCTTCATTCAAATCACACACTGCAACTAACCTTGCAGAGTCAGTACAGACGGATGCAGGCAGGTATGCGTCAGTAGCCATCTCGCCCAGTCCGACAATTCCATATTTCAGTTTGCTCATTAACAATCTCCGATTATTTTTTCCTGTAATGACCGTGGCAGGTAGCCATCTCAAGGGAGCCTCCTGCTACCTCTATTATCTCCTTTCCTATGGACGCCTCAGGGCTCTCATGCGTCAGGTCCGCCTTGATCACAAATCCATACCGTCCTTCAGTAATGGCAACCTCCTTGACCTTCTCAATGTCCATAAGCTTCCTTGCGGCCCTGTGCACGTCCTTCCTTTCTGCCGGCCTTATGAAGAAGTAATCATAGCTCACGCTATACCGTTTCAATTTCTTGCTCATTTCACCACTTGCGGTCAGTCCGCGTAGACTACTCTCCAGGAGTTGTATCCGTCAGGCACCATCTTTACGGGCCTGTTTGCATTAGGATCGGCCTTGCGATCCCTGTTTTCCCAAAACCTTAGTTTCATACCCATGTTTTCACCAATCAGCATAACTCATTAAAGTAGGATGGATGGGAATGGGCCGGACGGGATGGGGTGTCCGGCACCACTAGTATGGAAGAAGCAGCTGCTACTCTCGGGTTGGAGATAAAATGAGTTAACTCAATATTTCCGCAGACAACCAAAACCACATTCCCACAAAGAGTATGATATGACTGAACCGGTATTTAAAAAGCGCCTGACAGATTCTGCTGCCAAGCCATATCTCAATTAATATATGCAGATATTTGTTATATTTTTATTTGATTTAATAACGTTACATTACTAATTGCAACGTAATATTTATATAGGATAAACTCACGGTATATATCGTACTGAGCTATATGATATCCTTACCAAAGAAAGTTGTCGATGAATTTGAGAAGCTCAAGGCTGAGAGCTCGTCACGCCTGGTGCTTAAAGTTATCCGCGGAAACTACTACGTTTACAAGGAAAGGGGAGTGTGGCTGAGGGATAAGCACCGCAGCAAAACAATATCTGAATATATGGGAAAGATAACAGAAGAAGGACTGTTCGTCAAGAAATCATTCCATGCAAGAAATGATCTTGAGAGCGCCAAGGCACTCATTGCCGAACACGGCGGGGAGATAAACTGGCATGCAACTGAAAAGGAGAACATAACTGAGACAGCCACCAGAAATTTAAATACAGACAAAATCGATCTGAGCATATTGATGTCACTTAGCATGAATGCAAGACTCCCAGTCTCCAGGATAGCCGAGTTGGCTGGAATAAATGAACAGACTGCATATTCTAGAATCAAAGCTTTGGAAAAGAGACTTGGCATAAACTATCTTCTGGAGGTTGATGTAGAAATTCTTGGATTCACCACGTATTTGATATTTGTAAAATTTGAGGGAAATACACCTTCTGTAGAAGAACTTGAAAAAGCTTTCAAGGCAGAACCAAAAATACAATTTGCAGTTGTAACTAAAGGCGATTATGACATAGTTGCATACCTACTCGATGAAAATTCGTTCAAAGCAGAGGCCACTTTGTGGAAAATAATGTCTGAAACAGATCTGGGTAAGTATGACGCTAAATGGTACATGGTTCCGTTTGGTCAGTATTCTTTTGTGCCTCTGCGTGATGAATTTGTAGAGAATATATTGTCGAAAAGACAATGGCACAGAAGAAGATTTGTCACGGTAACACCTACGCAGGAGGATATTCTGAAACGTGAATTTATACTTTTAAAGGAGCTTAACAACAGCTCTAATGCAGATTTTTCAGATATAGACAAAAAATACAATCTTGGCAGAGGAGCTTCGAGATACACTTATCAACAGCTTAAAGGGGAAGGTGTCATTACCAGAGCCACAATAACAATGACAAAATTACCCCTTAAGTATATAGGAATATTCAGGGTTGAAACAACTAATCCGAACGAGGTAAATAAAAACATACATGAACTTATGATTGAACAACTGCATTATGGCCACATAGCAAATAAATATGCTCTCGCAGGTAACACGAGCATGCCTGAGAGCCTTACTCTTTTCATACCGATAATGGAAAGAGAGGAATTGGAGGATGCAATGGCACCATTGACATCTATGAAGGGAATGTCAACAAAGGGCTTGGTGGTGACCAAGGTTCTCGTGGGATCACTGTGCTACAGAAGATTCGATAACACCTATACACGGCAACATTCAGCCTTGTTAAGGCTTAAGAAACTTGAAGCGCAAACTACAATAGAATACGAATAAATCATGCAGTAAAAAGACAGAACACACGGATGCCCAAACGGGCAGGCGAAAACAAATGTAACCGTATGCATCAAACAGTTCTAATTTAATATCCTCCGTTCATATTGACACCATCCACAGGTAATAATTTATTGACTGTATAGCTTTAAAAGCCTTTCCTCAAACTTTAGTAGCTGCTATTTCTCGTCCAGACACCTAATATGATCCGTTCATCATTATCCACCCGACTGTTCTGATTATCTATTGGGACCAGCTGTTTTTAAAGGTTTTATATGGGATTAAGGTAGATGGTGTCAGGTGCCAAAATGAAGCCAATTGAGGATGCTCACGGGCAGGTTATGCTCAAATATTTCAAAGGGATGCCTCACCTTGAGGTCGTTGAACGGATTGACGGCTACGTCAACGTAGATGA
>DAHVAU010000011.1 GCA_027314465.1 Microcaldota archaeon | reverse complement strand
GATGATATAGTAGTTACAGCAAATGATGTTTACGGTAACACAGGGTCCGGGCTTGCAGTCATGGGAGTGAAACCGGCGCTGATACTTCAGATCACGCCCTCATCGAATACGCTCAGCGAAGGAAACAGCATAACCATATCAAATGCGACTGGAAATAACACGGTTCTGTTTTCAGGAGCGCCACCGTACAGGTTCTCTTATATAATTCCGAGAGGGGTGATTGAGCAGGGCAACAGCTTCACCTTCCCCACACCAGGCACATATGAGATAACTGAGGAGGTCCAGGACAGCACCAATAATACAGTATATGCAAGCGTCAACATAACAGTAACTGGATTCACGCAGCCGCTCGCAGTGCAGATATCTGCGCCTGTGAACACTCTCGAGGTTGGACAGAACGCCAATGTGTACGCCCAGACCAGCGGCGGAACGCCACCGTACACATACAACTGGTTCGTCAACGGCGCGCAGAATGCCGTAGTGACATCGAACACGCTTACGTTCTACCCTTCGGCTGCAGGAGCATACCCGATATATGCGAATGCAATAGACAGCAGCGGGCAGACGCAGCAGTCGCAGTCCATCACTTTCATGGTTATACCCGCCTTGAGCGCAAAAATGGTAGCCAATAGAACTACCATAAGCGTAGGGCAGGCAGTGCTCCTCGCAAACACCACTTCAGGAGGCGCGGGTGGGAACACATATGTTTACACCGCATCACCTTTAGGATGCGCAATGCAGGTTGCAGGAAAGAATGCATTTGAATTCACCACAACATCTGCATGCGAAGTAAACCTGCAGGCCACTGACAGCGCAGGTATACAGGCCAATGCAAACGTGACAATAACCCCGACAGTCGCACTGGCGCTGTCTCTTACGCCGAACAGGACTGTAATCTCGGTCGGCCAGGAAGTGTCGTTCGCTAACAGCAGTGCTGGCGGGACAGGCGGCAATAAATACGCCTACACGCTGTCGCCTGTGAACTGCGCAGTGCAGGTAACAGAAAAGAATGCATTCGCTTTCAACACGGCTTCGTCGTGCGAAGTGAATCTCAATGTCATTGACCAGTCAGGAGAAGTGGCAAATGCAAACGTAACGATAACTCCTGCAAGCGCACTTACAGAAGCGCTGAGCACAAACAGGACAGTGATTGATGAGAATCAGCTTGTGTCTTTCACGAACGTGTCTACAGGCGGGACAGGAACTAACACATACACTTACACGACAACTCCGACAGGCTGTGCAACAGAGGTGTCAGGCGCATCCGGAGCTGACAAGTTCCGATTCAATACAGACGCGCAGTGCACAGTAAACCTCGAGGTAGTAGACTACAGTCAGGAAATGGCAAACTCCAATGTGACAATAACTCCTGCGCCGGCACTTGCCATAGCACTGGCTCCAAACAGGACGCTAATCTCAGCTAATCAGGCAGTATCTCTCACCAACACCACCTCTGGAGGAATAGCCCCGTATACGTACGCCTACACGCTGGGCACCACTAACGCAGTGAAGCAGAACGGCAACGTATTTGCTTTTGGCAGCGCAGGGAACTACATCATTACACTCGTAGCCACGGACAGCGTCGGCGGGACCTCAAATGCAGTGGCCGCGATAACAGTGACACCGCAGCTTTATGTTGCGCTGTCTGCAAATACTGCAAACATAGTCACCGGACAGAGTGTTGTGTTTAGCAACGTCACTACAGGAGGTACAGGGAACAACGAATACACATACACAGTAAACAGCATGGCCGGAGTGGTGCAGAATGGCAATGAATTCGCCTTCAATAGCGTAGGCAACTTCATTGTGACCCTCTCTGTAATAGACCTTTCAGGAGAGATCTCGGAATCAAATGTCATAGTGACAGTGAATGCACCTTCAGCGTGCAGCAATCCAGACCAGGTTGGCGACTTCCACGGTTACAACGGAGAGTCAGTGAACTCGGATAATAAGATGGGAGGATACCGTGGGATTCAAGACAACGACAACTGCTGCAACAACAAGACCCCGGGCAACTACCATATGCCAGGCTGGGATCTGTACAACCACGTGCAAGGCAATGGCCAGGGCTGCTACGAGGGAACACCAGGCAACTACTTATCTAACTGCGGATGGGATGGCTTTGCCTGGAATGACAGCATAGGATTGGGCCGGTGCAGCAGTCGGTGGTGCAATGGCGTCACTGACAAAAGCTGGAGCTACAATTACAATAATATGGGTCAGAAGTGAGGCAGCAGGCTGGAGGCATGGGCGTTGGAATGGACCTGAAGCTGCAGTCGGCAATGGAATACCTGATGACGTACGGTTGGGCCATACTGATCATAGCAGTCGTTATGGTTGCACTGTACTCGCTTGGGGTATTCGGCACGTCGGGCGGCGTGTCCACATGCCTCCCGCAGTCCGGATTCATGTGCTCCCAGATGTTATTCAGCGCAAACACCCTCAATTCGTACAGTGATCCAAGCATAACTGCCACTGTGGGAGATGCGTTCTCCGGGCAGTGGACCCAGGTGTATTTTGTCGTTGTGCCGCAGGGCCAGACCGTAACAGACACATCAATGGGGGATTTAACCAATCCCGATGATTTCTGGTATTGGGGGTACTATTATGGGACGGCCTATGGCCCGGTGAGCATGTCTCCAGGGCAGCTCGTCAACGCCAAGATGTACATAAGCCCCGAATACCCATGGCTAGGTAACTCGAAGATAACCATAGGGAGCAAATTCACTGGTAGCATATGGGTAATGTACGATGTGCAGGGGTCCAGCACTCCGCTATTATCTGAAGTCGGTACGTTCACAGCCACGGCAGTCAGCCAGTAGAGCGATCAGCCGCACGTGTAATTTTCCGGAAGGTCTATCGTGTAATTCTGGTAATTGTAGATCTTGCTAACGTTGCGGGTGCTTGCGGTTGATGCAGGAACGCCTATATTGCCAAACAGCAGGATAGGGTAACGCTGCACAGTGGCATTATAGTAAAACGGCGAATGCGCACTAACCCCCTGGAACCTGAGATAGACCCAGGCATTTGAGACAATGTTGCAGGACCCGAGCCCTTTCTGATCCAGCGTGTTTACCGCATTGAGCACAGTCAGGTTATTTGAGCCGTATCCATTGAATATGTAATGCGTGCTGAGACCGGCATAGGTGTAAGCCAATATGACCGCATAAACAAAGAACATCGCTGCATAGACTATCAGCCTTAGATTCCCGCGCCCCTGGCCTTCTGCAATGTTCAGCACACGGCTTATGCCAAATGCCAGCAGGATCGCGGCGCCTATGTAAAGCAGATAGCCGAGCCTTGGCAGATTATCAAGAGTGCTGTGCAGGGATACTGCCGCAAACCCAATGATCCCCAGGATAAGCAGCGCCAGTGCCAACCCGACTCCAGGCCCAGCAAATATCCTCTTTGCATCAACAGGCCTGCGCAGCCTGCCCTCTCTATTCACGTAGTATGCAAGTATGCCAAATAATACGGCTGCCGGGATAAGGCTGCCCAGCACCATACAGAGCGATGCTATGACAACGCCAATAGGAAACAGCGCGGAGGCGCCTGAGCCGAATACAGATAGCGAAGAGGTGTATCCGAAAAACGGGTTGGAGAATGCATAGAAGTTGAATGCCAGCCAAGGCAGTGTGACCAGTATGAAGGATAGTATTGCCATATGCCTGTCCCTCCCCTTCAGCATGAAAAGCAAGGGCAGGAAGACCAAGGAAGGGAACTTTGAAAGCCCTGCCAATGCCATGAATATCCCTGCCTGCCACCTGTTCCTCGATATCATCCAGACACTGAGAAGCAGCATGACCATCGCCAGTATCTCGGAGCCGTTTAGCAGCGTAAGGAATATGAGCACATATGGATTTGCAAATAGAGCAAGCGAGACCCAAGGGTCCATCTTGAACCCTCTGGATACGTAGAACACTGATATCATCAGCAGCACAATGAGGAGTGTGGCGTAGGCTGCAGCAACGCCCTGGCCAAATGCGGCCATCAATGGCAGCAATACGAATGACATGAGCGGAGCTCTGTAATATTCGTAATAGAACGCATTCTGGTAGTTTGCAGCCTGAGCGAGCGTGTGGGACTGGAGTGCGGAGTAGAAAGACGGCGCGAGGAATGACTTTGCGAATAGCATGTGCGCTATGAAATCCCAGTAGATCCCGCCTGCGCTGTAGGTAGCCAGCATTGTTATGATGCCAAAGGCGAACAATCCAAGGAATGCGATGCCTATGACGATCTTGTTCATAAAAATGCACTTTTGCGCAGGCTACATGCCTAATTTATTACATATAGCCATTTGAGAAGCAACCAATAAGTCGCTTGCAGGCTTATTATGTAAGCTGCCAGAACTGTAGGAACCTATATATTCTTTCCTATGCAGCATATAAGTGGATCAGGGTTGGAATGGTAAAAGCAGTTTATGTCGCAATAGCCATACTACTTTTCATACCTTTAATTGCATTGCTGGCCATACCGACGTACAATAGCGTAAACCCCACTCTTGGCGGGGTTGCTTTCTTCTACTGGTACCAGATACTATGGATGCCTCTGGGTGCACTTCTGTACTACATAGCATCTGTGCTGTGGAACAGGACCGAGAAGGATTCTGCACCAGGAAACAAGCCTGCAGCACGCAGAGGCAGGCGCACTAGGAGATGAGCTAATGATAGATATAGTATCTGGGATAGTATTCGTATTGCTGTTCATAGTATTCGTGATTCTTGGCTTTTATGGAAGCAGGTGGAGAAGAGGAGATCTGTCAAAGCTCAAGGAATGGGGCCTTGCAGGAAGCAGGCTTGGCACCTTTCTCGGCTGGTTTCTTCTTGGCGCAGACATCTACACCGCATACACGTTCATAGCAGTGCCTTCCTCGCTATTCGCAAAGGGCGCGATATACTTCTTCGCAGCCCCTTATGTAATAATAACATATGCATTCGCAATGTGGGCCATGCCAAAGTTCTGGAACATAGCAAACAGGCGCGGATACCTCACTGTAGCAGACTTCGTAAGGGAGATATTCAACAGCAGGCTGCTTGCAGTATCAGTGGCTCTGGTAGGCATAGTCGCAGAGCTCCCGTACATCGCGCTGCAGATAGTCGGCATGCAGGCAGTTCTCGTCGCAATGCTCCACGGGGTTGGCACAACCACAACGATAATAGAGCTGTCCCTTATAGTCTCGTTCATAATCCTTGCAGCATTCACCTGGACAAGCGGACTTAGAGGCGCGACCCTAGGGGCCCTTCTCAAGGATGCACTGATACTTGTCAGCGTCATAGCGGTAGTGGTCGCGGTGCTTATGATAGGCGGCTTCCATAGCGCCTATGTAGCTGCATCCGCTACATCGATCCATTACTTCCAGCTCCCTTCCGGCCTGTACAACGCGTACTGGAGCCTGTTCGTATTCAGCGCACTTGCACTCTATCTGTATCCCCACGTAGTCAACGGCTCTCTAGCGCAGAAGAACCCAAAGACCGTCAGGACCACGGCATCGCTTCTTCCGCTCTACAGCATTGGCCTTGGGCTTCTTGCAATGTTCGGATTCATGATATACGGAGTACCTGCAGCAATGCAGTACGTAAAGTCTTTCCCTGCTTCTATACAGGGCACGCAGGTGGTTCCTGGGCTCATACTCACACTGCTGCCTAACTGGCTTGCAGGCGCGGCAATGCTCGGCATATTCATAGGAGGCCTTGTTCCTGCAGCCATAATGGCCATAGCAGCGGCAAACCTCTTCTCAAGGAACATAGCCAAGGAGCTGAAACCAAACATAACGCCCAAGGGAGAGACAAAGGTAGCACAGGTATTCGCAGTAGTGTTCAAATTCCTGGCGCTTGGATTCGTGTTCATAATACCTGCAACGTATGCCATACAGCTCCAGCTATTCGGAGGCATACTGATACTGCAGATACTTCCATCCTTCGTGTTCGGCCTTATTACAAGGAACCTCAACAGAAGGGCATTGTTCCTTGGGCTTCTTGCAGGCGTCGTCAGCGGAATGTACATCATGCTCGCAGCCAACGACTATGCGACCTGGACGACGACACTTGTCAGTACAGGCCTGGGACCGGTGTTCATAGGCATGATAGCGCTTGCGATCAACATAGTAGTGGTTGTTGTAGGCACGCTGATTGCGAACGCCATGAAAGTGACCAACCAGGTGCCAAAGGCTGTACTTGACAGCATCTGAGAGCAGCGCACCTGGTAGCCATAGGCGTATATAGGTTAGGGATAGTATAGAAGTAGCTCAAAGGATACCGTGCTTGGTTCCAGGATCTTTTCCAGTGCTAGAATACTGGTAATGCGATGGGACTGTATACGCAAAAAAGCAGCAGGTCTGGACTAATCAGAGCTTATCCTATCCCCATTGTCTCGATAATTACGCTTGCTGCGGGAGTGATATTCTACTTAGTAGGATATGCGCAGTATGCAAACGCCGTATGGTTCGCAACGCTGGTTGTCGGAGGCATACCGCTTCTTGCAGAGACCGCTAGAAAGGTGCTCAGGAAGAACTTCACCTCGGACATCATAGCTGCGCTGGCAATAGCTGTAGCCATATTGCTTGGCCAGAGCCTGGCAGGGGCAATAATAGTTATAATGCAGTCCGGAGGTGAGGCGCTTGAGAGTTATGGCTTTAAGAGAGCCTCGGCATCGCTTGAGACGCTCATGTCGCGCGCCCCGAAGATAGCCAGGAGGAAGACTGGCAATGGCATAGAGGAGGTAGACGTGAAGAAGGTGCAGGTAGGGGATGTGCTTGTGATAAGGAACGGCGATCTTATACCTGTGGACGGCACCGTGATTAGCGATGAGGGCTTTGTGGACGAATCGGCGCTCACCGGCGAGCCTGTTCCAAAGACAAAGAGGAAAGGAGACAAGGTACTAAGCGGCAGCGTCAACGTATCAGGAACCTTTGAGATAGTAACCGACAGGATAAGCAAGGAGAGCGAGTACGAGAAGATAGTGGAGGTGGTCAGGCAGGCCCAGAGCAAAAAACCAGGCATACAGAGGCTCGCTGACAGGTATGCGATATACTTCACCCCAATAGCGTTGGCACTCGCAGGCCTTGGATACGTGGTGACAGGGAGCATTGTCACGGTCCTGTCGGTGCTCGTAGTTGCGACACCGTGCCCACTGATAATAGCCGTGCCCATAGCAGTCATAGCCGGGGTGGACAGAGCCGCGAATGAGAGCATAATAGTGAAAAGCGGCGCAGCCATAGAGCAGATCGCAAGCGCCAAGTCCATATTCTTTGACAAGACAGGCACAATAACGTACGGAGCGCCGTCGGTTGAGAAGATAATTCCTACTGGAAGCCATGAGGAGAAAAGGCTGCTGTACATAGCTGCATGCCTTGAGCAGCTCTCTGCGCACCCGTTCGCAGGCTCCATTGTGAGCAGGGCCAGATCCAGCTTTGGCAGGCTTGAGACGCCATCAAGATTCATGGAGCACCCATCTCAGGGCGTGGAAGGCTACCTGAACGCCAAGCACGTGCTTGTAGGCTCGAAGAAGCTGTTCGAGGCGGTGTACAAGAAGCCCTTCCCTACAGAGTACGATGAGATAGCAAATAAGGCTAACGAGGAGGGCAGGCTGTGCACCTACCTTTTCATAGAGAAGAGGCTTGAGGGGATAATAATGATGCAGGACCAGCTCAGAAAGGGCGTGGCCGAGATGGTCAAGGAGCTTGATGGCCTGGGGATTACGAGCATAACAATGCTTACAGGGGACAATCAGTCTAACGCCAGGGTAATTGCAGATGCTGCGGGAATAACATCGTACAGGACGAACCTTCTGCCGCAGGACAAGGTAGCCATAGTAAAAGAGGAGACCAGAAATGTAAACACCATAATGGTTGGGGATGGCATAAACGACGCCCCTGCGCTCGCTACTGCCACAGTGGGAGTTGCGATGGGCGCGCATGGGACAGGCATATCCGCAGAGGCAGCCGACGTGGTTCTGCTGGTTGACGATGTAACGAAGATAACAGAGGCCATAAAGATAGGCAAGAGGATGCTCAAGATAGCAAAGCAGAGCATCTATTTCGGCCTTGGTGCCAGCATAGTGCTTATGCTTATAGCAGCGCTGTCAGGAGAGATACAGCCTGCAGTAGGCGCAGTCATCCAGGAAGTGCTTGACATCACAGTTATACTAAACGCCCTTAGGGTCAGATAATGGCCTACAGCCTGTCTTTGGTAGGCCGGCAGCTACCTTGCATACAGTATTCTCAGGATGCGCCGATTCGTACAGCTTTCAAGCCTGCGCAGTCTCAGTTTACTTAAGTTTAGCATGCCTGAGTTCAGGATAAAGCATGGGATAACACAGGCATGTACAACAACATGCTTACCCTCACCTCAAGACCACAAACGGTTAAGGTTTATGGCAAGGTTATGGATAAAATCAGGTAGTGCTGTTCAAGCCAAGCAGATTGGGAACGTAATAGGTAAAAGGTTTTGCTGTTCAGATTTCTGTAATCTACTTTGGTAGACGATTACCTAAATCTTCTTTTCTGTCCTCTGTTTAGATGCCACCATGCTACAAGTACTATTATTACGATTAGCACTATTATCCAGACTAGATAAGAGTTGTTCGATGTTACTGAAGAAGGCTGGGATACTGTAGTTTGGACAGTTGTTATGGGAATTGATGTGGTCGTCTGGATGGATGTTGATGGTTGGGTAGTATTCTGGAACAGCCCTATTATCGGGTCGTTTGTGATAGAGAACATAATTGAACATTTTGCAGCATTAAGGGTAAATCTTGCTATTGGTTGCCATACGCCGTTCTTCAGTTTATATGGAGCAATATTTGAAGCCTGAACAGTACAAGGATAGTTAAGGGTAACGTTTGTTGAGACATTCGCGGCGGATTCTACGCTTATATTCATCGCGAGAATATCTTTAAATCCTACTGGAGGACTTGGTACTGAATTAGTCACATTTGATACAAACACCCTTACAGAAGATGGCTTACTGAACGACAACAACGTGAGAATTAGCCCTAGACCTGGCGCAGTGACATTGGTTGCTATTGTGTTTGAAACGTTATAGGTCTGATTTACTGAAGGTGGTATTGTGGTAGTTACTGGAGATATTGTTGTGGTAGGTTGTGTTGTTGTGGTAGAAGGAGTTGACGTGGTGCTTATCGACGTTGATACACTAGAACCTACTCCGGTACCTCCAGAACCGCATATGCTTCCTCCGCATGGAGGTGATGTATACTTTGTTACAGTAACTACAGAACTAAGGATAGAATTTGCTGTTGCTGGAGATGGAGAACTATCTGTTACAAATACGTTTGCTACTACGGCTTCTGCTTGTGAAGGTGACCATTTGAATGAATTACTTGTAGTAAGGTCATTTGCTACTTGTGTGTATGTAGTGGAGTTATAAACTATGAAATTATAGGTAAATGGTTGTGTGCCAGCTGATTCGTATGCGTAGAACGTGACGTTCTGCTCCGTATTTAGCGAAGTGCCAGAAACCGAGATTGTTGGCGTTGTGAGGACTGCATTTACAGGTATTGTAGGCGTCAATATGGAGTTGAGAGTTATTGGCGTAGACGCCCTATCTTTCACTATTACATTTGCATAAATAGAATTGCCGGCAAATGCCTGAAACACGAAAGAATTCGTTGTAGTGCTTAGAAAGTTTCCTATTTGTGCGTTTGTAACTGAATTATAGACCAATATATTATAAGTATACGGAGGTGTTCCGCCTGTCTCATATGCGGAGAATCTTATATACTGGTTTGCATCTACTAGCGTATTTGATACGGCGATTGTAGGCAGAGCAAGAGTGGGGTTTATTGTAACGGTATTAGAAGTGGTCTGAGTTGCACTCCCCAGCGTATTTGAAGCGGAGTCAAGAACATTTGCATTGAATGTCCACACACCATACACCGTGTGAGTCGAATCTAGATTTATGGTGTTTGTTATGCCATTGAATGTTACTTGTATGGTGTTAGTAGAACTCGAACTAGTAGAAACAGTTAGGACAGAATTTATAAGGGTGCCGCTTAGTATGTTTGCAGTGAGCGTGTTTACAGTTATGCTCAGGGAATTTGCCAGTATTGTGTTAGGTGCTATCCACATCCAGTTACCAGTATAAGGAGCAATACCATTACTAACAATTACGTTGAATG
>DAHVAU010000022.1 GCA_027314465.1 Microcaldota archaeon | reverse complement strand
GGCGGGGGGTACTACGGCGGCGGCGGTGGCGGCGGGGGGTATTCCTCTACCTCACTTGGGTACTACGGCGGCGGTGGCGGAGGCGGCGGCAGCTCAAATTATGTTGCAGGTTCTGTTACAGGCGCCACCTCTAACGGCAATGGGGAGCCTGGCGGAGTTGGCGGCACTAATACTGCCGGGACATCTGGCACCAACGGAGAGATAGAGGTAACATGGGAGACATGATTTGCATGCTTTTGTCACAATGCTTATTTATGGTTTGATCAAGAGTTGATAGTATGCCGAGCACAAAGATGATTGTGGGCGTGGCTGCAGCGATACTTGTAGTCATAATTGTTGCATACGCGCTTCTGACATATAAGCCTGTACATGCCGGTTCCACAAGCACTAGCTCAGCATCCACTGCAACCACTGTACATGCAGCTACATATACAACAGTATCCGCTGCGCCTCCGACTCCAATAGCAGGGTCCCCCGGCGCCAATTCTGGCGGCGGTGCCTCAGGCTAGAATCCCGCATCCATTAATGCTATGGCTGCATCATAACGCCGCTATGCCCCTGAAATTCCTCAGCTGTATCCCTGCATCATCGTCAGAGTTGAAGATCTCGATCCTAACCCCTATCCTGTCTGCCTTGTCGAGCACGTCCCTTATGTCATCCCTGTTGATTATGTCGTCGTTGACAATTACTGTAGATACATTTGATGAGTCAAGCATATCTGCCACCTTTTCCGGGCCGTATGAAGACACACCACCGCGTATGCTGGCAAGAAGCCTATTAAGGTATCCGAATTCCCTCTTAACGTGTTCATTGGCCAGAAGCTTTGACACAGCTTCGCCCTGCATCACCTCCCGTATCCCTGACCTGTCAGCATCGCTGGCCGCAGCATATACAACCCTCTTTGTTATGGCGAATCCCTTATCGCTGGAGTGCTTTTGTATATCGTCCTTTGTGAACCCGGGCCCTGCAACCACCACCAGATCTACGTGCATGTTGTTTATTGCAGTTATAACGTCATCGAAATACTCCGATCTTCTTCTCTGGTAGTCCTTCTCCTTCATCCTCTTGCTCAGCCTGCTGAATATCTCGGCTACTATGTCAATTCCATATCCCCTTATGTACGATACGAGCGCCTTCTCGTCATCGAGCATCACCACTCCAAGCCTCGGCTTCTTTGCATCCAGCACAGCCTGCTTTATCCTCTTTAGTATGTAGTCCTTCCACTCGGTCTTCTGTATATCGAGCTCGTCCTGCGCTGCTATATTTAGCGTATGGTAGCTGCCCATGGCCACGAACTCCTCAGGCTTCCCGGATATAATCTTGCCTGATAGCCTCAGGCGGGCGGCGCTCCTGTCCATCTCAGCGCGCTCCACAACTATCCTTATAACTACGTCCTTCTGCTCCCCGATGTCCCCCTCGCTCGGCCTGAACCTGCGCGTAGTGTGCGCCTCTACCACATCGCCCCTGGATATTATTATCGCAAGCAGGTAGAGATCGTCTACCGACTGCGGCTCTAGTTTCAGGAAGTTGCTTACGTTGTTCAGCCTTATGACTTTCACAAGGACGCACCTGCGGATATAGTATCTATTGCATCAGCTTAAAAAGCAGTACAGCAGCCATGCTCCTGGCTGGGGGTAGAATAAAAGCCAAACAGCAATACGCGTTCCCACCCATAAGGGCAGTATTTCATATCGTGAGCGGTCTTAGCTTCCGAGTTCGGAATGGGTTCGGGCGTTTCCCCGCTCCTATGGCCGTTTGACGTACGTATATGCACTGGAAGCTTTAAAATCCTTTTTACTACACCGGACAGGCCCAGGGCTGGGCTACCACTGGCTTTAAATATTTTATCTAAGTATATAATCTTTTACCAATGTATATAAAATTTGAGATGAATACTATGATAGACACAAATCTGGACATAATATCAACGCTGAACTATGTGCAGGCGCTCCTGATGCACATCGGGCCTCTATTAAGTGCCATACTTTTCATAATAGCGGGCATATTCTACGCCATAGGTCAGTTCTTCCCTGCTCACCAGAGGGCCAGCTTCCATACCCCTGCAGGAGACAGGGTTATCGGAGCCATAATAGTCGCAGTCCTCTCGGTCGCATCGAGCGGATTCGCCGTGGCATCTACCCACCTGCTCGCTAATTCAAGTATAACTAACGTAACCTGATTGCATGCCATTAAGTGGAATAAGCCTTACCATAGCCGTTACAGTACTTGCCATAATGGTGGCACTGGGAGGGATGGCGTTTGGCGTGGGATATGCCATAAACAGCAGGGCACTAAAGGAATTCGGCAAGGAGGAGCTAAATCAATGCGTAATAAACGGTGCATTAATAGGAGGCATGATGCTGCTATTCCTGCCCTCCGGCATTGTATCCTCACTGATAGGAACGATAACCTCTACAAGCTCTGCGCAGTGCCCGTCATACCTTGCCGCTAACAGTGCAATCTGCTTTTCCTACGGATACCTGTCTGGAAGCGGATACGTCTTTTCAGGGGTAAGCCATCCTTCCATACTGTCCCAGATAACCACGTTGATCACCGGGCTCGTATCGTTAAATGCGGCGCTGGGGCTTATAGGCTCCTTGCAGATCAGCATTCTGGGCGTTGGCGTTTCGCTGTCACAAGCAGCCGCCCCGTTACTCTACCAGCTCCAGTTCTTCATAAAAGTGCTAAGTTCTGCAGCTATAAGCGTATTGGTCCAGTCATCGATAATATCCGTCGTGTCAGTAACGTCGGTAAGCCTGCTGCTTCCGCTTGGCATCATACTAAGGACATTCTATCCCACCCGTAAGACCGGGGGGTTTCTTCTAGGGCTGTCAATCGGGTTATACGTGGTACTGCCTCTGACATATGTGCTGGATGCCTCTGTCATAAATTCGTATACCGTTAGCTTTGCGAATTCATCGCTGGTAACAATGACTTCATCGGTATCTAACCTAGGGTCCCATATGTCATCACTATCTGTTAGGAACGCATCCGTTCTGCATGCCATAAGCTCTGCATTCTCTCCAATAACAAGCGAGTTCTCGCTATTCGCAGACGCCATTCTTAACTACATATCATATTTCCTGCTTGCTGCCTTTATTCTCCCTGCATTCAGCCTTGCCATAACTATAGTGTCCATAAGGGAGATTTCCGCTGTCCTCGGATCAGAAGTGTCGTTTGATCTACTGGATTTGGTGTAGCTTATGCATAGACTGGACAAGACTGCGTTCTACCTGGTATATTCGCTAGCCGTTGCAGTACTGGCCATATCCATCCTATCAGCAAATCCTGCATTGGTTGCAATATCGGCAATATCAATAGTCTTGGCAGTTGCATTGCTGCATTCTGGGCATATACTCAATGCTGTTCTGGTACGCAGGACTGGTGTAGTAGAGGTGTCTGGGAGATACCAGCTCGCCCAGGACATTCACTCCGTATCCCGCAGGGAAGGAGAAATGTTCAAAGCCGTATCAGTGGCGATATTGCATCTTAGGGACAGGTCGTCTATAAATCAATCTCTGATGAAAGACCTCCTTGACAGTGTAGACGAGCCGTTTGAATTCTCCATAGAGATGGCCGAGATAAACAAGGAGAGGGTGGTCGAAAATCTCAGAACAAAGCTGAGGATCAAGGAGATAGCTCTTTCAAGGGCTGCAACGGGCCAGTACGACAGGTCAAACTGGCTGCGGCGTCAGATTGACGTTATAAACTCCGATATAGCAAGTCTATCTGCTGGCGGGAAGTCATTTGAGTACTTAATAAGACTGCGCTCTATCTGCGTTATGCCGGATGAAGCCGAGGCAAAAATGTACTCTGCGCGTAATATACAGAGCCTTGCAAGCAAGTTCTCAGTGGCCCTGTCTGCTGACTACGAGATACTCTACGGGGAGGGACTATTGGAACATTCTGGTGTTTAGATGATCGCAAATTCTCAGACGCTATCGCCTCTCATATGCCCTCAAGGCTCATCAGAGCCAGGCTCTGCCAGATCCTATGCACAATCCAGGAACGGCATACTAATAGGCATGTCATACAGGTTTGCTGCTCCTGTATTCCTGGATCTCTGCGATGCAATGAATCCGCACATATTGATATGCGGCATGACTGGGAGCGGCAAGACGTATCTTACAAAATGCATCCTCATGCGCCTTCTCTCCTTTTGCGATGCAAACGTCATTGCCATTGACTTCACTGGCGAATACGCGCAGTTGGCGGAATGGTTCTATGACAAGGGCTCCATTCCAGAGAATCTATTTACAGCTCAGCAGCACATGTGCTATCTCGGCCTTAACCAGATGGATGACACGGCCAGGGTAGATGCGGCATGCGCGACCCTGGACCTCATGGCCGTTCTAATGCGCCAGCGAGGGGGATCCGGGCCCAGGCCGATCTTCATAATCATAGACGAAGCCTGGAAATTAATCAAGAGGAGCAAAGGCCTTGAGGTCATAATAAGGGAAGGCAGGAAGTATGGCGTTGGACTTATAACATCATCCCAGCTCCTGCAGGATTCGAGCATGGAGGTAATGTCAAATGTAGCCACGACTTTCGTATTCAGGACTACAAATGCGCACAGCCTTGAGATCATAGCACGCAGCCACGGCATATCCATGGGAGCAATTCCCGATATGCGTGCATTGGACAGGGGTAGCTGCCTAATGGTCTCAATACACAAGTCCGCCAACACATCCGCATTCCTCATCAGGTCTGTGTCGGGTCTTGAAGAAATGGACACTGTCTCGATATTAAAGGGTAAGAAAATGGAGGTAAAGATAGGGATTAGGGAATTCAACGGATTGATAAACTCGCTGTGCACAGGCGATGCGGCTAGCAGAGTCAGGCAGGGTGTTAGCTCTCCGAGAATAGAGCTTACCGAACTGATATGCGCGCTCATAGAAGCAGGAGCGCAAAGGAGAGGCATTCTTTGCGGGCTACGCAAAATCGGCATACAGGATTGCGACATAGCGGACTCGTTCGCCATGGCTATCGCGCGGGTGAATACCAAATGAACAGAGGAACTTCGTACCTGACTAGCATAATACCAATACCGGCGCGCCTGCTCTCAGACCTCCACGCTGTCAAGAAGCGCATGAGCCATTATCCCTCTATAAAGCAGGCTGCGGGCGGCAATGCTCTAAGGTACATCATAGATCACGAATACCCTGAGCGGTTCTATGTGCTGGAACTTTGTGATAATAGCATAACCCTTACTGTGAATGCAACAACATCCCCACTGCATTTCCTGGGCGAAGCACTCCTGCGCATCATCAACATACTTACAATACTGTCTGAGGACTACGATTGTGACATTAAGCATCTGCTGCCGTACATCGGCGTGGCGCTAAGGGGCAGCGAGGGCATCACTGACGCAGTGGCAGAGAAGCCATTAAGCAGAGATGTTGATGTGATATTGTCCAAGCGGATAGTCGAGCTGTCAAGACGTAACAAGGCAATTGCCCAGGATCTTGACCGAACCAGGTCAAGGCTGCTATCCGCAATCTCTGCCTTCCTTTTGCAGAAGCGGCATAATGGTATAAATATAGATGCTGTATCAAGGGAACTTGGCGTTGAGGGCGAGCATGTCTACGCATCGCTTGAGCATCTAAAAGAGCTAGGATACAAATCCGTAACCAGCAAGCCCGGTCTGCTGTATCTGGTGAAGACATGATATCTGGAAGCGGCATTCCGCTGTATACCACGATGCTGTACACTGCGTGGTTGGCATCCTTGATGGTAATGGCCACCATGGCAGTTTACGGGATCCACGCCGCACTTCTCGCATAGCAGCTGCATTACGCAGTCTGCGCGAAAGACTTAAATATGACAAGCGAACTGACTGAAATGGGCTTGTAATGGTGAACCAAAAAGCTTGGATCAGGCCGAACAGATCAGGGGCGTACATACCTTCAGTGAAGCCATATGCCTCCAAAGCTCCACCGCACGTCATATCAAGCATAAAGGCAGCCCTGCGCAAGGCTGGCGTGGCATACGACTTGGCTTCTGAACTGAGATACAGATAACGCCGTATGGCTATCTCCTGCTCAGGCCCGATAATTCAAAAGGCTAATAAACCTAAACTGTATAACTTGGTTATAATCGGGACCCGCAGTCCCGGCTGTGGTCGCATGTTCTTTGGAACAGATAGAAATGGCATAAACTTCGGTATTAATGGCGGCAGGGTGGACGAGCATCTGGTGCAGATACCATTCTTGTTCAGGAATATAGCTGCGCCAGCCAAGGTGCTGGATATAGGGTGCACTGGAAGCCCTGTGGCGCTGCAGCTAGCAATGATGCGCTACAATGTAACAGGAATAGATTATGCTGACTATGCTCAGCAGCATGCAAATCTAAGGTTCATCAAGGGCGATTTCAATGGGCATGATTTCGGCAAGGACAGATTCGACATAGTAGTGTCCATGAATGCGATAGAGCATTTCGGATTGCGATACTATGACAGGAACGAGTACTTCGACAAGCAGGCGGATGTCAAGGCCATGACAAAGGCAAAGGAGATGCTGAACAAGGGGGGCCAGCTAATACTGATGTGCAAGTACGGTATATCAGAGCTGATTACAGAGTCAGGCAAGCCGTTCATGAGGGTCTATGACGATAAGGCCCTTGATGTCATACTCAGCTCGTTCGATGTGAAGAGCATTGAATACTACATGGTCAGCAGCTACAGGACTATAAGGCAGGTACCAAAGGAGGAGGCTGCCGCAAGCAGGCATTACCGCAGCAGCGGCACGTATGCAATTGCATGCATAAGTGCAACAAAGCAGTAGTCCCTACAATGACCTGGCAAATCCGTCCAAGAGCCTAGCCACTGTTTCTGGATTGGTATAGTGCGGCGTATGCCTCTCCCCGTCCAGTATCTCAAGCCTGCTGCCCTTTATCCAGTCATTGAACTGCTTGGCATACTTGACGTTCACAGTCACGTCCTCAGAACCCCACAGTATCATGGTTTTGGCGTCTATCATCTCCAGCCTGCTCCTGTTCAGGTATGGGTCCCCTAAGCCCTCCGACTTAATTATGCTCCTGAGCACGCCCTCCCTGGGATTTATCTCAAGGGCATTACGTATCAGCTTCTCCACGGCTTCAGGATTCGACTGCACCCTCTCTTCATGGAATTCCTTCAGCCCTGAGGAGTCCTCCAGAATCAGGCCTGCAACCCCTCCCTTCTCTGCAGCGTAGTACGCGGCAATCCATCCTCCGTACGAGTGTCCGAACAGCGAATACCTTCCTGACACAACGCTGTCTATGAGATCCGAGAGCGCCTCGTACTGCACCTTGACTGTGTAGTCTATGTCAGGAGCCTCCGACTCCCCATGCCCCAGAAGATCGACCAGATACACATCAAAGTCAGGCTTTGTGTGCTGCATCAGCCTTGTCCAGGTCTTGGTGCTGCCCGCAAATCCATGTATGAATATTATGGTGGGGCCCTGTCCGCCATGGTGCAGGTAATGCAAGGTGCCGTGCCTGGACTTGAAATCCCTGACAGCAAAGTCGCTATTCATGTCCATAT
Source organism: Microcaldota archaeon (assembly GCA_027314465.1). Classification (GTDB taxonomy): domain Archaea; phylum Micrarchaeota; class Micrarchaeia; order Micrarchaeales; family CABMGC01; genus JAJZNA01. Next base: position 11,053 of record DAHVAU010000022.1, on the reverse strand, counting down.
TCCTAATTCTCAACTAGTGCTTAAATACCATCCGCAATATAATAGTGGTATGAGGTTCACGCAGTTAGGCAAGAGTGGGGAGCAGATCCCTGTAGTTGGGATGGGCACGTGGAAGCTTGGCGCGCGCAGGGAGGCAGAGATAGAAGCCATACGCGAGGGTCTACGTCTGGGCATGAATTTAATCGACACTGCGGAAATGTACCACACCGAGGATCTGGTAGGGGCGGCAGTAAGCGGTGCCAAAGGCGTGTTCCTCGCAACCAAGGTGTCTCCAAACCACTTCAGATATGATGACGTCATAAGCGCGTGCGACGCCAGCCTCAAGAGGCTGGGGGTGAAATCCATAGATCTGTACCAGCTCCACTGGCCTAATTCTGATATACCAATATCAGAGACCATCAAGGCCATGGAAAAGCTCAAAAACGACGGCAAGATAAGGCACATAGGGGTCAGCAACTTCTCAGTTGAGGAGATGGAGGAAGCGCGCGCAGCCGCAAAGTCATCCGACATAGTATCGAATCAGGTTGAGTACAGCCCTTATGTGAGATACGTCGAGGAGACGGTAGTTCCGTATTGCAGGAAGAATGGCATAACAGTTATAGCTTACAGCCCTCTTGCAAGGGGCGCACTCTCAAACACCTCAAGTATCACTACCACTACCATCAAGCGCATAGCTAGCAGGCACGGATGTACGCCTGCGCAGGTAGCACTGAGCTGGCTCACCTCAAAAGGCAATGTAGTCGCAATACCAAAGGCTGCAGACATTACCCATGTGAGGGAGAATGCAGCTTCCCCTGAAATAGGGCTCAGCCCAAAGGAAGCTGCTGAGATAGATGGCCTGCAAGACGATAGCGTCACTCCTGTGGCTTCGCGTCTTAACAAGTTCACTAAGAAGACTGCTTCTTTCTGGTCCTCGCTAATGGACAAGAGGGAGCGGCTCAGGGTGAAACACGGCATCTGAAAGGCCAGCTCAGCAGGTAATCTTTATATAGTTAAGAAAACATAAATCGCCTGGGTATCTGGTTCATGGACGTAAATAGCAGAATATTCGCCTACATAATTGCTATAATAGGCGTGGTGGTGTTCGGCATACTGGGCACGCTGTATTTCGGAGGCAAGGGCGGATTCAACGTGCCTGTAAAAGGCGTAGTAGGGGCTGCATACTTCACCATGGCCACAGTGTCTACTGTAGGATACGGGGACATATACCCGATCACAAGCTCCGCGCGCCTTTTCGTAATAGCTCTGATAGTCATAGGCATAGGCGTATTCTTCGGAGCGATTGTTTCTATATTTGGTGAATTCATGGAGAGCAGAATAGAACGCATAAGCGGCAGGATGACTGCCTTTGAGAAGCGTGCGCTTAACAAGCACATAATACTCATAGGATCAAATACCACCAACATGTACTTGGCGGAGAAGCTTGCGGAGAGGAACGAGCGATTCATACTAATAACATCTGAGGAAGAGAATGCAGAGAGGCTCAAGAAGCTGGGCTACAGGGCGTACGTTGCAGATGCGACCTCGGAACTGGATATGAGTGACTTCGAGCCGAAGAAGGCCCGCGCGATAGTCATAGACATAGAGGACAGCTCAAGGGCAATATACGCTTTGCTTGTAGCAAAGGAGATGGCAGGCAACTCCAAGATAGTGGTAATGGCGCCTACCAAGGGTGCGGAGCATCACCTAAGAAACATAGCCGCAGGCAAGGCCTTGGTGGTCAATCCCTCTGACATAGCTGCAAATACAATAAGCGACACGCTGTTCAAGTGAACTGCCATGACGCTGCTTCTCAAGGTGCGCGAGTCGAGTATAGACAGATCCAAGATAAAACGCGCAGCAAGAATCATAAGGCGCGGGGGCCTGGTTGTGTTCCCTACAGAGACTGTATACGGGATAGGGGCAGATGCGTACAACAGCAGCGCCTGCAGGCGCATATACGAGGTCAAGGGAAGGCCATCGGATAATCCCCTCATGATCCATGTCTGCGACATGGACATGGCATCCAGGGTCGGAGTATTCCCAAGAAAATACATCAAGGCCGTGGAGAAGGTATGGCCCGGGCCTATAGCATTCGTGGTGGACGCGCGAAAAGGACTGGGCAGAAAAGAGGTGTCAGTGCGCATGCCATCTAACAAGGTGGCCCTTGCCCTGATACGCGAGAGCGCCACCCCTATAGCTGCACCAAGTGCGAACATATCAAAGAAGCCCTCATCAACCAGCGCAGCGCATGCGCTTATGTACTTCAATGGAAAGGTCGATGCGATAATCGACTCGGGAAGGAGCGAGAGGGGAATAGAGTCGACGATACTGGACCTGAGGGCATTTGTAATACAGCGTCCAGGCGCATTTCCTGCTGAAAAGATAGAGAGGATCTTCGGGAGAAAGCCAAGAATAAGCCTGGCCTCTAGGGGCATAAAGGAAAGTGCAGTAGCCATCGCCCCGGGCATGAAGTACCGCCACTATTCCCCAGATACTCCCCTCTTCCTTTACACCGGCAGAATCCAAAAGCTTCCATCAGTGCTCCATGGGGGCTCAGGGATGGCATTTGTGGGATCCACTGAGGCGTGCATGCAGCTTCGCAAGATGCGCATTACTGCAATAGATCTGGGCCGCAGAAAGCGCATGGAGGATATAGCGCATAACCTATTCGACGGGTTGATAAGGCTGGATCGCGCAGGGGCTAGGTACGCTGTTGTGGAACAGTTTTCCGAGTCTGGACTTGGCCTTGGCATAATGAACAGGATAAGGAAGGCCAGCAATCACAGGAGCTTTTCCACGCGCATACAGCTTGAGTCCCTAGTAAAGTCAGAGGCATGATCCTCGTACAGGAATCAGACAGGCTCAAACTTGTAGTGGTAGTAGATAAGCCCTTCCTCCCCATCCACGTACATCTTCCTGAAAGTGGTCCTTACCTTTGTGCCGATGTCTATAGGCCTACTGTTCTCTATTATGTGGCCCTCTACCATGGGCCCTTCCTCAAGCCTCACCACTCCAACTATGTAAGGGGCTTCGTCCTTGAACGTGTCTGGGGGCACTCTTATTGTGGTGAATGACACTACCTCCCCGTTTCCATTGAACTTCCTGTCCTCCATCTTCGACTCCCTGCCGCACTTCCTGCACACTATCCTAGGCGGGAAGTAGTTTGAGCCGCACTTGCTGCATGTGCTGCCCACCAGGTTGTATCGTGACTTTATCTTCCTCCATAATCCTGCTGACGGTTTCTCCATAAAATCATCAATCTGCTCTTGCGAATACGTGCACCACGGCCGTTGCGCCACTGCCTCCTACGTTGTGGGTAAGGCCCATATCGGCGCCCTTCACCTGCCTGTCTGCTGCATCGCCCCGTAGCTGCCACACGACTTCTACCGCCTGCTTTACCCCTGTTGCGCCAACTGGATGGCCGCATCCCTTCAGTCCGCCGCTGGTGTTGACAGATATCTTTCCATTGAGGGCAGTCTCTCCATCTGCGATTGCCTTTGCCGCCTTACCCTTCTGGTAGAATCCAAGATCCTCCATTGCCATCACTTCAGCTATGGTGAAACAGTCGTGCACCTCAGCTATGTCTATGTCCCGCGCTGTGATCCTGGCGTGCTTGTATGCCTTCTGCGCAGCTATTGAAGTCGCTTTTATACCAGACAGGCTATCTCTTTCCGCAAGCCTGAGCGTGTCGCTGGCCTGCTCGCTTGCCAGTATCCTTATCGGAGTGTCATTGTACTTCTTTGCCACTTCAAGCGGAGCAAGCACAAGCGCCGCAGCGCCGTCTGATATCGGCGAGCAGTCTAAGAGCTTGAGAGGATCTGAGACCATCTTTGAGTCAAGTACGTCCTGAACGCTTATCTTCTTGTGAAACTGGGCGTACCTGTTCTTGTATGCATTGTCATGGTTCTTCACGGCCACGCTTGCGAGCTGCTCCTCAGTGGTCCCATATTCGTACATGTGCCTCTTGGCCATCATTGCATATAGCCCTGGGAATGTTATGCCCTGGAATAGCTCCCACTCCTGGTCTCCTGCGCCTCCAAGCGCTGTGCCGGCCTCAGCGGAGGTGACGTCGGTCATCTTCTCAACCCCTCCCACGACCACTATGTCGTGTATGCCGCTTGCCACTGAAATGTAACCAAGCCTAAGCGCGCTGCCACCGCTGGCGCATGCGTTCTCTATCCTCACCGCAGGTACATTCTTGAATCCGAGCTGATCAGACATCAGCGCTGCAATGTGTTCCTGGCCCATGAACCTTCCTGATGCCATCGTGCCCCCAAAGAGCATCTCCACATCGTTGCTTGATATGTGGGCATCCTCTATTGCAGCTACGCCTGCCTCAGCCATGAGCTCCTTGAGCCCTGCATCCCATCTCTCCCCGAACTTTGAGAGCCCTACTCCTACAACCGCAACTTCTCTCATAATCATCTCCCCTTTATGAAATCCTTGTCCTTGAGGTACGTGGCGTAGTCTATGTACACCTTGTTAGAGCCTATTATGTCGCTTACCTTAACGGCTCTTTTCCTCTTGGCCTCTATGTTGTCAGTCACTTCCATTACAAACGAGTCGCTTCCAGCCCCGGATCCAAAGCTGGTGAGCAGTATCCTGTCCCCGGGTCTTGCTATATCAAGAGTTGCTGCGAGCCCGATCATCGATGCGCCTGAATACGTGTTTCCTATTATTGGGGTGAGCAGCCCAGGCTTTATCTGCTTGTCAGAAAAGCCGAGCTGCTTTGCCACTACCACCGGGAACTTCCCGTTAGGCTGGTGGAAGACTGCGTACGTGAAATCCGCAGGCCCGAATCCCGTCGTCTCGAACATGAGCTTTGTCGCCGCGGTTATATGCTTGAAGTATCCCGGCTCTCCTGTGAACCTGCCGCTATGCGTCGGGAACATCGCGCCTTCCCTCCTCCAGAAATCAGGTGTGTCAGAGGTGTAGCTTACGGTCTTGAGTATATTGGCTATGACCTCCTTCTTCTCCCTGCCTATTATGAATGCAGCTCCTCCTGCGCTTGCTGTATATTCAAGGGCATCTCCGGGCCTACCCTGCGAGGTGTCGCTGCCGATGCTCATACCATACTTTATCATCCCGCTGTCGACCAGTCCCATTACCATCTGCACTCCTGCAGTTCCTGCCTTGCATGCGAATTCAAGATCAGCCGCCATTACATGGTCAGAAGCGTCTATGGACTCTATCACTACTGTTGCTGTCGGCTTGACTGCGTACGGGTGCGACTCGGAGCCTACATACACCGCGCCTACCTCTGAGCTCTTGATGCCTGCGTGGTGCACTGCTCTTCTTGCAGCCTCGACTGCGATTGTAGCAGCATCCTCGTCCCTTCCAGGCACGCTCTTCTCGTGAATGTTCAGGCCTGTCTTTATAGCTTCGGCGTCCTCGCCCCATACCTTTGCTATGTCCTCTACCTTTATCCTGTAGAAAGGCACATGGACTCCATATCCTACTATTCCAGCCATTATTACACTCGTTACTTATACTCCTCAAGAATGTCCATTACCTGCTGCTTTGTCGGGAATGGCTGCTTCACCAAAGGCCCTTTCTGCAAAGTCATGTCCAGCGCGCTATAGGTGGGTTTCTCCACCCTGTAGAAGAGCCCTATAGGTATCTTCTCCCAGTTTGTGGCCTCGGTCTCGAGCGACTTGGCCATGGCGGCGCTGATGCTCGTTGCATCGTGCCCCGCCTGCTCAAGCTTGTAGACCCTCTGCCTGAACCAGTCATACGTATTCGTGTGATTGAATGTTACGCATGGGCTAAACACGTCTATTATCGAGAAGCCCTTGTGCTGTATGCCCATCTTTATCATCTGCGCCATGTGCATTGGGTCTCCTGAGAATGCCCTTGCGACATACGTCGCTCCGGCAGCAAGCGCTATGCCTATTGGGTTCTCCGGATTTTCTATTGATCCGAACGGCGTGGACTTTGTCTTAGCCCCGAACAGGCTTGTGGGCGAGGTCTGCCCTGTTGTCAGCCCGTATATCTCGTTATTCATTACAACGTACGTTATGTCGACGTTCCTTCTTGCATTGTGCACTAGGTGGCCCACTCCTATGCCATATCCGTCGCCGTCCCCTCCTGCGCCTATCACAGTGAGCTCGTCATTCGCAAGCTTTGCACCAGCTGCTACGGGCAGCAGCCTGCCGTGCAGGCTGTGCACGCCGAACGTGCTGAACGGGTGTGGCATCGAAGAGCTGCACCCTATCCCTGATACGATTAACACGTTCTCTCTTTCTATGCCCAGGTCTGTCAATGCCTTCATTATGCCTGCCTGTACCGAGTAGTCACCGCATCCAGGGCACCATATGGGTTTGACTCCCGATGTAAGTACCTGCTTTGCGGCTGTTGAGACTTCTGCCATGGTATCATCATCTATTTAACAAGTGTTACGACTTCCTTCGCTATCAGCTCTCCTGTGAAGGCCTCTCCGTCGTACTTTAGTATGCTCTGTGTTATATCTATGCCAGTATTCATCCTTATGACCTGTGCCAGTTGCCCCGTGTAGTTGCCCTCTACGTTTATCAGCTTCTTGCCCTCAAGCATCTTTCTTGTCTTCTCCTTGTCCAGCGGCATCAGGTAGCTGAACGATACGAGCCCGAAGTTCATTCCCTGCGAGTTGAGTATTCCTACGGCTTCCATGGCTGCCTCAGTGGTGGATCCGAACGTGACCAGGAAATGGTCTGCCGTCTCATTGAAGATCTCAGGGACGAATACGGTCTCGTTCTTAAGCATTGTATCGATCTTTCTCATCCTCTTGGAGTGCATCTGCTTTCTTACCTCTATTGCCCAGTCTAGGCCAGCGTACATGTCCGTGACAAGGTCGCCCAGCTCGTTGTGCTCGTCGCTTCCAGCAACGAATTCCATGCCTTTGTGGCCGGGCACGGATCTCGGCGACACCCCGTCCTCAGTTACAAGGTATCTCTTGAATCTTCCCTCTTCTTTGTTCTCTGTCACTAGCTTGCCCCTGTCCACGCTTACGCCATCTACTCCCAGTACTTCGACAGTCTCTACGTGCTCTGAGAGGTAGAGATCCATCATTATTATTACCGGCACTTGGTATCTGTCGGAGAGGTTGAATGCTTCTGCCGCTACCTTGAAGCTCTCCTTCACGCTCCTTGGCGCAACCACTATCCTGGGAAACTCTCCCTGCGAGGCGTGCATTGCGAACAATATATCTCCCTGCTCTGTCTTTGTAGTCACTCCGGTGCTTGGCCCTGATCTCTGCGATTCGACCACCACCAGCGGAGTCTCTATCATGGCCGCAAGGCCGAGTCCCTCCACCATGAGCGAGAATCCTCCCCCGCTTGTACCGCACATAGCTCTGACGCCTGCGCTGGATGCTCCTATTGCCATGTTTATTGCCGCCAGTTCGTCCTCAACCTGCTTGGGCATCACTCCCTTGTCCTCGTGGGAGGCGAACCAGTGAAGGATAGTGCTAGCAGGGGTCATCGGATACGCCGCATAGAACTTGCATCCAGCAGCGTACGCGCCTATTGACAGCGCAGTGTTTCCGTCCAGAGCGTATCTCTTCTTTCCATCTCCCTCTATGCTGTAGAGGGTCTGCACTCCTTGATGATCATAACCTCCTGAGACTGCCTTCATGTTCTGCTCCACAACCACATCGCCCTTCCTCCCGAACTGCCCCTTTATAACTTCCCTGAAAGCTTCAATATTGATTCCTATAAGCTTCAGCACCGCGCCAAGCGCCACAGTATTCCTCATTATGGGGTCGCCGCTCGCTGCTATTGCTATGTCAAGAAGCGGTATCGGCACCAACCTGTACCCCTTGCCATCAAGTTCCTCCACTTTTATCTTGGAAGGATCGTATATCACTACTGCATTGTCCCTCAGGCGGCTCTTCTGGTTGGATATCGATTCCTGGTTTAGTGCTATAAGTATGTCTATTCCTTCCCCGTAGCTCTTCAGCTCCGAGCTGCCCAGCCTCACTTGGTACCAGCAGTGGCCCCCTCTTATTATTGATCCATAGCCTCTGTATGCGAATACGTGCATTCCTGTCCTTGCAGCCACCTTGATAAGAAGCGCGCCGCTAGACTCCACTCCGTCACCGTGTGCACCTGCGATCCTTACTGAAACACTGGCCATGTTCAACAGCCCAGCTTGCATCAAATGTAAAGTTTGCTGGACACCTACTTTTCTGCCACGTGCCTTTTTAATATATGTTGATGGTTAGACAATCGCCAAAGTATAATGCGCGCGACTACAATGCGAGCGATGACGTGTCATGCCTTACGGATATATAAGCTGCGGACAAGAAGTATCCGTAGGCGCTTACGGGCATTGAGTGGCGTCGCCAACACGGCGTGCATGGTTGATTGAATTGGCATCTAAAAAGGATGTTCTGGCAAAGAAAGCTGCGTCTGGGCAGATCGGACTGCACCAGATAGACAACGAGGCAGAGCCTGACGAGGCCGTGGAGATAAGACGCTATGCCGTCGAGAAACTATCTGGCTCAACCCTATCTGCCATAGGGTCGGTGCGCATGGACTACGGGGCCATCAAGGGCAGGAACGCCGAGAATGTTATAGGCGCAGTGCCGATACCGCTTGGTGTAGCCGGGCCTGTCAGTGTCAAAGGGAGTAACGCGTCAGGTAATTTCTACGTGCCCATGGCCACCACCGAGGGCGCGCTCATAGCCAGCGTGTCTAGGGGATCAAAGGCAATCACTGCAAGTGGGGGCGCCACAGTGCGCATACTGCGAGATGGGATGACACGGGGACCGGCATTCGTATTCGATTCAATAGACGACGTCGATAGATTTCTTAAGTGGCTTCCAGCCAATCTCGATTCGATAAGAAAAGTCGCCGAAGCCACGACGCAGCACGGAAAGCTCGAGAGTATATCTTCTTACGTCCTGGGCAACAACGTCTTTCTGAGATTCAGGTACAAGACCGGCGACGCCATGGGGATGAACATGGCCACCGTAGCCACCGAGGCAGCATGCACCGCCATCGAGCGTGGGTTCAACGGCGCAAGGCTTGTGGCGATCAGCGGCAATATGTGCTCGGATAAGAAGCAGTCGATGGTCAACAGTCTGGAAGGGAGGGGCAAGACTGTGGTTGCAGAGGCAACGATCAGCGATGCGATAATGCGTGATGTGTTCAATTCCACAGCACAGAAGGTCCACGAGGTAAATCTCAGGAAGAACTGGGCCGGAAGCGCGCGCGCAGGAAGCGCAACGCAGTTCAACGCACACTTCGCAAATGTCGTAGCTGCAATATTTGCCGCTACCGGCCAGGACATAGCGCAGGTTGTTGAGAGCAGCAGCGGATACACTTGGACAGAGGTGCGCGGCGCCAGTCTTTACATAACGGTTACTATGCCTTCGCTGGAGGTCGGTACTGTAGGAGGAGGCACATCGCTTCCTGCCCAGAGGGAATCACTATCCATATTGGGCGTTGCAGGTCCTGGAAATCCGTCAGGCTCCAACGCTGCAAAGCTCGCCGAGATAATATCCGCAGCCGTGCTTGCCGGAGAACTCAATCTCCTTGCAGCCCTGGCATCACGAGAACTTGGCAGGGCACATCAGAAGCTCGGGCGTAATAAAGCATAGGCTGCAGTCTGGATATAGTTACAATACAACAACATTTGCCAGCTATACTGCAAAAATCTGCAATGTTTATATAGATGCTCATGCATAATGCTATATGTGGGTAATAAATCTAATTCTTTAATACCCACAAACCCAACCCCAAGGGCGCCGGGAAACCGGCGTCCTATCCCTAACAAGCCCCCAGGTGCAGCTATGCATCATAATGCATAACTATCACTGCCAACCCCCCAACTTCGGGTCGGTTGGATGGCCGGTTCACTCCTGCAGACCTGGGTCTTCCTCCTAAGATGAATACTGCAATCAGCGACCGCATGGAGGAGATCAAGGGCATGAACGCGCTGAGGCCTGATGGTGACCATTTGCCTGCATGGAGACTGTTCACGGCAAGCCTGCCGTGGCGAGGCCATGGCGGCGCTCCTGCCGGTACGCATCCATTCCAATTCCATGCCTTCTGCGATAGGAATATAAACCTATTCTGGAGAATACTAATGCTCTTTCTTAGAGTCGTTGCTTACCATGAGCAATATGAGAAAAGGATCAATGGAATTTTGGCCTCATAGGAGAGCCAAGAAGCTGATGCCAAGGATAAGGACCTGGCCTACGTCAGCAGAGCCAGGGTTCCTCGGTTCAGTCGCATTCAAGGCAGGTATGACGCACGTCACCATGGTAGACGACAGCGAGTCCCCTTCCAAGGGCACTGAGGTTGCGCGCTCAGTCACTGTGCTCGAGGTGCCCAAGGTCTACATCTACGGGGTGCGTTTCTACAATAAGAAGTATCTATACACTCAGCCTGCAGCTGAAGCGTATGACGCAACTCTTGCCAAGAGGCTGGGGATAAACAAGCAGCCAGGCAGTGTAGAAGCCCTGAAGCAGAGGCTCTCAGAGTTCATGGACGCATCTGCGCTGGCTTTTGTGGATCCAAGCAATCTTGGGATAGGGAACAGGAAGCTGATGAGGATGGAGCTGCAGGTAGGCGGCAAGGACACTGCCGAGAAGCTCGCGTTCATAGAAAAGCACCTTGGCAAGGAGATAAAGGCTGCCGATGTCGCGGTGCCGGGCGATTACATAGACGTCATAGGGATAACTACCGGAAAGGGGTGGGCAGGAGTGATAAAGAGGTTCGGCGTGGCCAAGCAGGGCAGGAAGAATACAAACAAGGTGAGGCATCTGGGAGTGCTGGGTCCTTGGCATCCTTCAAAGGTGATGTTCACAGTGCCGCACTCAGGCCACATGGGATACAATTACAGGACGGAGAGAAACAAGAGGATACTCAAAGTTGGCGCTGAGAAAGACGCCGCCAGCATAAATACCAAGGGCGGATTCATGAACTACGGGGTGGTGAAGAACGACTTCATAATCGTAGACGGATCCGTGCCAGGGCCGGTTAAGAGGATGCTAAGGTTCAGAAAGGCCCTTAGGAACTCGGCCCCAAAGAAGGAGCCGCAGGTGACCTACGTGTCACTGGCGTCAAAGCAGGGTGCATAATATGGA
>DAHVAU010000015.1 GCA_027314465.1 Microcaldota archaeon | reverse complement strand
AACAAGCGAATACAGGAAAAACTTCTTGAGAGGCATCCTTGCGAACCCTGCAGGCAGGCTTATCAGCCCCCTTACTATTGGCAGCAGGCGCGAGACGAACACGGCGAATGCGCCGTTTGAATCAAACCATGCATCAAAGGCATCTACAGTCTCCTTCTTTACGTGGAAGGCATGCAGGTGCTTGTAGACCACATCCTTTCCGAAGTAGTACGCTATTGCATAGTCAACAGATATGCCTATAGCAGTGCCTATCATCGTGCATGCGAAGGCCAGATATGGGTTAAGCAGCCCGCTTGCCACATACTTTCCGATCAGTGGCAGCACCACCTCGCTTGGTATGGGCAGCGATGCCGATTCAAGGCCCATTAGAACCACTATGGCCGCATAGCCGTACTTGGTAAGAAACGCGGTTACCGCAGCGTACGTACCTGTGACAAGGTGCAGCACGGATGCCAGTGTGATTAGAACTATCGGATCCACGTTATTCACTTATTGTGCGATATACTGGAGCATCTTTGTGCTGCCCTTCGTGTGCGGCACCCCTGACACCACTATGTAGCGCCTTATGCCGCGGCGCTTTGCTATGCCGCTGATCTGCGATAGAAGGTCCTCTGTAGTGCGATAGTAGCTTATACCTATGCTGTGCACGCCGTAGTAAAGCGATAGTCTCCTGCGGACCTTCTCGAACCTGGACAATGCTATTATCTCTGACTTTGATCTCATGGCCGAGAGGGTCATCGCAGTATGCCCGCTCTCAGTCGGAGTGAATATGCATCCGGTCCTGTAATTGTCTGCGAGCTCCTTTGCAGCATAGGCAATGCCCTGCTCTATGTTAGTTATCTTGAACTGCGCAGCCTGTACTGCGATCTCTTCCGCGTTTCTGGCAGTAGTCGCCATAGTCCTCACCGCCTCCACGGGATACTTGCCCACCGCAGTCTCATCGCTCATCATCAGGCAGTCTGCACTGCTGAGCACTGCGGTGGCTATATCAGTCACCTCTGCGCGCGTAGGCATGGGATTGTTAACCATGCTCATCAGCATGTGGGTTGCGACTATAACAGGCTTGTGGAACTTGATTGCAGAGTGTATTATCCTTGTCTGCATTATAGGGATCATCTCGACCCCAACCTCAAATGCGAGGTCGCCTCTTGCCACCATTATTGCATCGGACTCGGCAGATATCTCGTCTATGCGCTTCACCGCCTCTGCGCGCTCTATCTTCGATATGATGTACGCATCGCCTATCTTGCGCCTCATGTCGAGTATGTTCTGCGCGGATCTTACAAACGACATGGCTATGAAGTCGAAGCCCGCCTTCTTGGCGAACTTTGCTATAGTGACGTCTTGCGCAGTAGGTGGCGCGGCGGTGACATTGCCGTTCCTTATGTTTAGGCCCTTGCGGCTGGAGAGCGTGCCTGAGCCAAGCGCCCTGCAGGTTATATCCCCGTTCGTTAGCTTCTCCACTGAGAGATTAAGATATCCGTCGCCTATGGAGATTATCGAGCCCTTCTTCAGGTACCTGTACAGGTCGAACCCCAGAGGTATTCTCCCCTTAGCCTCTGCACCGGCACCGTATCTGAGTGTGACTGTATCTGATCTCTTGACATCAATGCTGCTCTTCATTATGCCCAGCCTTATCTTTGGCCCGGGAAGATCGGCCATAAGGGCAACCTCCTTTCCTATGGATCTGGAAACAGAAGTTACGTTATCGACGTCCCTTAGTGCAGCCTCCTCGTTGGCATGTGAGAAGTTGATCCTTACCACGTCCACATGCTTGAGCACCTTTGAGAGTATGTGCCTTGGAGCTATGCCGGGCCCGTAAGTCGCCACAATCTTCGTTCTCATGCAACTCACAATAAATGTACTGATCACTTAATAAATGCCCTTCGTATAGGTACGTAGATCTCAGTACCTGACCAATGCAGTCACAGGGACATTTCCGAGCCTAGTGCGCCCGTTAAGGCCGTCTAGCTCTACTACGAATGCATATCCCCGGACCTGGGCCCCTGCCGACTTTATCAGGAATGACGCCGCAGCTGCAGTGCCGCCGGTGGCAAGAAGGTCGTCGATTATCACCACACTGCTTCCTTTCTCAACCGCATCCTCATGCATCTCCACGCTCTGGGCGCCGTACTCTAGCTGGTAGTCCGTGGCTATGGTCTTGTACGGCAGCTTTCCCTTCTTCCTTACAGGCACGAAACCCTTGCCCATCTTATTGGCAACAGCGGCGCCTATTATGAAGCCGCGCGCCTCTATGCCGACAACGTAATCGAACTTGGTATCGGAAAGCCTATTCGATATGGCGTCGATGCATGCGCCGAACGCTGAAGGGTCCTTGAGCATTGGGGTTATGTCCCTGAACATTATGCCGGGCTTTGGATAGTCAGGTATATCACGTATCTTAGCCTTCAGCAGCTTTTCAATGTGCGCATCATCGTTCTGCATGTGTCTATACACCACTTAGCATTATTTAAGGCTTAACTGGCGTTTAATAATATGGGAGGCGGTTTTTATGGCAACACTTTTTGTTATACTTGACGGTGCCGCTGACAGGAGCAATGACTCTCTAGGGGGACTGACGCCATTGCAGAAAGCACGCATGCCAAACCTCAGCGACATTGCAAAGAACGCGGCAAAGGGCATGGTATACCCGATAGCAGAGGGCATAGCCCCTGAATCCGATGCTGCAGTGTTCTCCATACTTGGGTATGACGTATCTACGTATACGGGCAGAGGGCCGCTGGAGGCTCTTGGAGCAGGACTGAGAGTGGGCCCAGACTCTGTCGCATTCAGATGCAATTTCGCAACCGTGGACAGGGACAGAAACATCATCGACAGGAGAGCTGGGCGCATAGAGGGCAGGGATGCCAAAGCGCTGGAGAGGGAGGTGCGCGCCGTGGAGCTGGGAATCCCTGGAGTGCGATTCCGGTTCAAGTCAACAGTGGGGCACAGGGGAGTGTGCGTGTTCTACAGCAGGAAGGTGAGATTCTCAGCAAACGTCACCAATGCCGACATAGGATACGTTAAGAAGGGAAACATTTCCGTTGCCGCTGAAAGCGCAGATCGCAGGCTTCCCAGTGTCAGGCCGCTTGACGCCACGAAGCAGGCCGAGGATACGGCAGTGATAGTTGACACATACGTAGGAAAGGTCATTGAGAAGCTCTGGGCATCTGGTACAAACTCGCAGCGCGTGGCAAAAGGCATGCTGGCAGCAAATGCTCTGCTGCTACGGGATGGAGGAGTCGGACTGCCGAAAGTTGTGCCGCTGGGGCAGCGATATGGCATGAAGTGTGCGTTCATAGCCGAGATGCCGGTAGAGACAGGCATAGCAAAACTTCTGGGGATGGATCCGATAAGATTGGGAGTTGTCAAGAACAGGGCCAGACGATACAGGAAGATGGCAAAGCTCGCAAAACAGAGCCTGCAGGACCATGGCTTCGTATACGTGCACATAAAGGGCCCTGACGAGCCCGGACATGATGGGGACGCGCTGCTCAAGACCAGGATACTTGAGGAGATAGACAGGTACTTCTTCTCTGAAGTCAGGGGGTTGGATGCAGACATCTGCGTCACCTGCGACCACTCAACGCCATGCCCTCTGAAAGCACATTCTGCAGACCCTGTGCCGCTGATGGTGCGCTATGCCGGGCGTGGCGAAGGAGATGCGCTTTCTTTCGACGAGTCTATAGGAAGCAGAGGGAGCCTTGGAGTAATGAATGGCAACGCTGTGCTGGATTCTATTTTGAAGAGATGGTAGTATGAACTCACTTATAACAGGTATACAGACGAGGAGGGTGCTGGATTCGCGCGGAGGATACACTGTGGAGGCCACAGTAAGAGCTGCTTCAGGGCAGGCATCAGCGATGTCTGCGAGCGGAACGAGCACCTGAGCCCATGAAGTAATCGCATTCCCGCAGGGAGATGTAGACGCAGGGTTGTCCAACTTCAATGGCGTGAAGGCCAAGCTCATTGGGATAGACGCAATGAACCAGTCCAACCTGGACTATGCCCTGCGCGAGATAGGAGGGGAGATGTTCGGATCGATAGGCGGCAATGTCGCCTGCGCAGTGTCTATGGCTGCGGCAAAGCTTGCAGCGCAGCTTGACAACATGGAGCTTTACGAATACATAAACTCCAAGTTCATGAAGCCTGACGGGATAAAGAAGTCCATACCAAGGCCCCTGGGCAACCTTATCGGCGGAGGTGTGCATTCGAGCGGCAGGATGACGATACAGGAGATACTCATATCGCCCAAAGATGCAGGCAGTTTCATGGAGGCTGCGCATGTGAACGCCACAGTGCACCGGGAGCGTGGCGAGCAGATAGCAAAGAAGCTTGGGTCCACATCGGGAGTTAATGTCGAGGGGGCGTGGATAACCCCATACGCAGATATGGAGAACCTCGAGCTCGCTGCCCAGGTCAAGTCAGAGGTTGAGAAGAGGCACGGGATCAGAATAGACCTTGGGATCGACTTCGCCGCAAGCGAGTACTTCGATGGAGGCAGATACACGTACTCGGACATGGTACTTGACAGGAAGGGGCAGATAGATTTCGTGCTCAGCCTGATAAATAAGTTCGGGCTTGCAGTGGCAGAGGACCCCATGGATGAGGATGACTTCGATGGATTCGCTGAGATCCTCAGGCATGCCGGCAATGGGTGCGAGGTCGTTGGAGACGACCTGTACACGTCCAATGCCGACAGGGTTGTGACTGGAATAGAGAGGAAGTCCACAAACTGCGTGCTCGTGAAGGTTAACCAGATAGGCACGCTCAGCGAAACTATGGAGGTGGTGAGGACTGCACATATGAGCGGCATGCGCACCATAGTCTCGCACCGCAGCAGGGAGACGACTGACAGCTACATAGCGCACCTTGCCGTTGCGTTCGGATCAGACTTCATCAAAACAGGCATAGTTGGCGGCGAGAGGGTCTCCAAACTAAATGAGCTGGACAGGATTGAGGCTATCGAAAATTCAGCATAGCTATATAAATAGGTAGATAAATACCATTTACAGAGTATTAAAAAAAGAGATCTCGATGCGATTCGTCTCTACGCCAAAGTCACTTGCGCTGATACCGGACGGGAATAGGAGGTGGGCAAGGTCCCACAGACTGTCCATGCTACAGGGCTACAACTTGGGTGTGAAGAAGTTCATTGACTTCAGCGAGTGGTCCAGAGAGTACGGAGTCAACAACCTTACAGTGTGGGCGCTTTCCTCAGAGAACATACGCAGGTCACCCAACGAGGTGAGGGCCCTCTTTAGCATATACCGCAGGGCGTGCAAGGACATCAAGATACTCAACAGACTCGAGGAGCTTGAGATAAAGGTCAACATGATAATCAACAAGGAGATAGTGCCAAAGGACCTTGTGGGATTGCTTGGTACCATTGAGAAGAAGACCGCGAACAACAAGGAAGGCATAATCAACATGCTTATAGGATACGGCGGCAAGGACGACCTGATCTTCGGCGCAAAGAAGCTTGTGAACCTCGTGCATAGGGGCTACGATGTAAGCGCTGAGGCGTTCAGGAACTGCCTGCTCTCCTACCAGGTGCCTGACATAGATTTCGTGATAAGGACTTCTGGAGAGAAGAGGCTGTCCGGATTCATGCCCTGGCAGCTGTCCTATGCCGAACTATACTTCTCAAAGAAGCTGTGGCCGGATTTCACAAAAAGGGACCTGTACTATGCCATGGCAGAATACAACAGGAGGGAAAGAAGGTTCGGGAAGTAATGTGTTCTAATGCAAAAGAGGAGCCTCACCAGCTATTCTGACTATTTTACCATAAAGATCCCAAATAGCATAGCCCAGATTCTGATCATAATAGCGATAGGCGCATTCGCAGGCACTGTTGCTGCGCTTATAACGCATCCCGGGCTTATGGCAAGACCGTACAGCGCTGTTGGACTTGGAGGCAGCTCGGGCATACTTGCAATCAGCTTCCCTGCCCTGCTCACCGTGCTTGTGCTAAGGATAGTCAAGCGCAAGATGAAGACCAAGCACGCCCTGTTTGCTGTCCTTGCAGTATCGCTTGCATATTCAATATTCATAATGGCAGATGCGGCGATATACCACGTCACTGGCAGCAGCGCGCTTGCATACGTGATACTGATACTGGCCAATGCAAGCCTGTTCGGCTACTGGTTCATAATAAACAGGGTGGCGGTCGGGCAGAAAAGGGCTGCCATACTCACTGCCGAGATACAGCCCATACTAAACCTCCTGGTCTACGTCCCGTTCGGAGATTATCTGCTCAGGCTGGATGTACCCCTTGAAACAGCGCTGGTAAAACTCTATTCAGGTATGTTCATCTTCCTGCTCATGGGTTACGTTATTCTATATCTGCTTGACAGGCCTGCGAAGAAGAACCTCTCGGTAAGCAGCGTGGACCTGTTCAGCGTCATGGTGGGCCACTGGCTCTACGACATCACCTCGGATACCAAGGTGCTTGGCAACGGGGGCGTAAAGCGTGACGTCAGCATAGACATCGCATCGCTTTACGCAGACAACAAGCTCAAGGCCGTATTCGTAAAGCCGGACATACACTACGGCCCGTTCGGCAGCATAGGCGGAAGCGTGTTCACCGAGAGCCTGGGCAGCATGGTGGTGTCAAGATTCCCAGGCTCAAGCCCATTCATGCTTCACGGCGCAGTCAACATAGAGGACAACCCCATGAACACCTCTGACGTGCGCAACATGTCCAGGAGAATATGCGACAGCATAGCGAACGGCAGGCGGGCGCGGGCTTACGGCTACGTGAAGTACGGGAAGGATGGCCCGTGCAGGGCTGTCAACGTGCGCATAAACGACCTGAACCTTCTTACGCTCTCAAAGGCGCCGCTTGTCACCGAGGATATTGACAGGCAGGTAGGGCTGGATTTCGAGGCCATAGCCAACAGGAACGCATCACGTACGATGCTAATAGACGCCCACAACTCCAGGTTCGAGAGCGCAGGGGAGGGGGAGCTCAGGGGCATATACCGTGGGAGCCCCTACATTGGCAGGTATGGCAGGGCGATATCAGAAGCAACGCGGCCAGGCAGGAAGACCAGGATGTGGTTCGGTGCTTCGTGCGTCAAGCTGTCCAGGATAGCTCCAAATCCGGATCTGGGGCCGGGATACACAAGCCTTGGAGTGTTCGGCTTCGGGAAGAGGAGGTTCGCGATGCTCTACTTCGATGCCAACAACATGCTCCCAGGCTTTAGGGGCAGTGTGGTTGCACACATAAAGAGAAAATACGGGATTGACTGCGAGGTGTACAGCACGGACACGCATGCAGTCAACTCCATAGCCAAGTCTGCCATGAACTCGCTGGGAAGATATACTCGGCTAAATGAGGTGCTTACGGCCATAGACTCCATGATGGATGCTGCACTAAAGGATATGGTGCCGGTAAGGATGTCGCACAAGACGATCCGCATCGAGGGCTTCAAGGTATGGGGCAAGGGGTCCGAAGAGCTGCTCAACAAGGTAGGGCTGGACATAATAAGGACAGGTAAGAGGGTAGTGCCGCTTGTCATAGTGTCCGCTTATATTATCGCCGCATGGATAATATACATCATATAAGCTGCTTTGCATGATAGACTTTCATTCAGGCATATGGCTATACTCAACCATAGCCATAACCTTGCTCATCGCAGTGCTCTCGATCGCAAGAATGGCAAGGACCGCACGCAAGAACATCGCATTCCTTGCCATGGCCATGGTGGCAGGCGCTGCTCTGTTTGCTGCAGAGCATGCCCCACAGCACGTAGTCATTCTCCTTGAGGTAGGAATAGTAGTATTCAACGGCCTGCTCACCGAGAAGACGCCGCTGGCACGCAACACGTACGTCTCGCTGAGCCTGCTGTATGTGGTGCTTGTCCACTGGATGGGATTCGTGCTGCTCTCCCAGGCAATGCTCATAGGCCTACTTAGCGGCATATCAAACCTCAAGGAATACAGTAGCGGCATAGTCAACAGGAAGGTTGAGGTAAGCAGGGATCTCTTCCATATAGGCGCAGGGGTAATACTCATGGCGCTCTTCATGCTTACAAGCATAGACATCGCGATATCGATGATGTTTCTGATAATACTTGGGGGCATATTCATGATAAGCGTCGCGGAGATGTACAGGGGCAGCAGGCACTCCGGGATATTCTACATGATGGAGCGCAGCGGATCGTCGCTTGGCAGGGGCGCGTTGTGGCTGGCCCTGGGAGCATTATTCGCAGTCTCGTTCCTCGGAGTCACGAGCATACTTGCAGTATTCTCGGCAATATTCATAGGCGATCCGATAGCAACGCTCGTCGGGATACGGTTCGGAGGATTCAGGCTGCCGTACAACAAGAGAAAGACGGTGGCAGGCACGCTGGCTTATTTCGCTGCAACATCCCTCGTGTCATATCCGTTCATAGGCGCGTACGCCATACTTGTAGGCGCAGTCGGCGCTGTCATCGAAGGCCTCAGGTTTGGCATCGATGACAATTTCACCGTATCGGTAGTGCTCACTGCAATGCTCATGCTCCTGTAATGCAGGCCAGACTCATGCCGCGCCTAGAAGCACAAGAGGCAGTATACCAAGTACTATTGATGCTGCAAGCAGCAGCACGCCCGATGCGATAACCGTCCTGTCAAGCACCCCGTATGGAGTCGTGGCAGATGAGGAGTTCATGAACATGCGCTCTATCACCCAGAACAGGGCAGCACCTATCAGAAAGACCCCGATAAGAGGCAGCACTCCATACTCCTCGAATGCAGCAGCAGCGCCTACGAAAGTCAGTATGTCAGCTATGAATCCTGCGGTGAGAGGAAGGCCTATAGCCCCGAACACCCCTATCACGAACAGGTACGTCACGCTAGCATAGTACTTAACCACGCCCTTTATCTTGCGTATCTCAAGGGTGCCGTACAGCTCGTCCAGGGTTCCTGCGACAAGGAACAGCAGCGATATAGCTATTGCATGGCTCAGCATGAAGTACACGGCCCCTGTCATGCCAACAGCAGTCATTGAAGTTATGCCTACGCCCACAAGCGCCATGTCGGTTATGCTGGTGTATGCTATTAGCCTCTTTATGTTTGTCTGCGCCAGGCAGGCAAGGCCGGAGTAGATGGCTGAGAACAGGAAGAGCACGAACAGGTACGACGCATAGTGTGATACTATCGGAAGCATGAGGAAGGTGAGCAGCAGAAGGTATCCACCGAACTTAAGCAGCACCCCCGCCAGTATCATGCTGCCTGTGGTAGGTGCCTCGCTGTGTGCATCAGGGAGCCAGGTGTGAAGCGGGAAGACGGGCATCTTTATCATGAATGAGACCGCGAACAGCAGAAGGATCAATAGCTGGCTTGGCGCGCTTATGGTCCCTGCAGACGCTATTATGCCGCTTATGCTAAAGGTATGCGGCGTGACAGAGCTGTACAGAAGCATTATCCCTATGAGCAGCAGCAGGCTGGATACAAGGGAATACACTATGAACTTTATTCCCGCATATCTCCTGTTGTACCCTCCGTACATGAATATGATGAAGAAGACCATGATCTCCGCCACCTCCCAGAATACGTACAGGAAGAAGAGGTTAGATGCCGCAAAGACCCCGATGGACGAAGCCTCGGCAACAAGGAATATGAAGTTGTAGATCCTCTGCCTGTCACCTATGAAGTACCTGCCCACCATAGAGGCTGCCATGAACACTATTGCAGTCATCAGCATCAGTGCAATTGTAGGGCCAGTGGCAACAAGCCCGAAATCCAGGTTGAACTGCTGGATATACAGGGCACTGAAAGACAATGACTGCGCACCGTACGCATAGTACGCTGCGAGCGCAAGCACCGCAAGCACCAGGACCGCAGCACTGGCGGCCAGGGCCACATTGTGCGAGTGTTTGACATCCAACAAGAGCACTGCTGCAGCAGCAGCGAATGGCACAAGTATCATCAGTAGCAGTATTGGCAGCATCATCTTCCACCGTATATGGACAGAAAACTCATATAACTGTGCATGGAATCCGGCGGCGCCGAAGGCTTTACAGAGCGCACTACCTTGAGCAAGTCGGCAAGGGTTATCTCCCTCTCCTTAGATGTTGTTATGTCGGCCTCAAGCGCGGCCATCTTCGCCTCCCTGCATATGTTGGCTATGTCCGCCCCGGTGTAACCCTCAGTCTCGCCAGCAAGCGCCATGAAGTCAATGCCGTTTACCAGCGGAGCCCTGGACAGATAGTACTTGAACAGCTGCGCCCTGTCCTGGGCACGTGGAGGCGGAACGAATATGAACTTGTCGATCCTTCCGGGCCGTATTATGGCGCTGTCAAGCATGTCTGGCCTGTTCGTCACGCCCACAAGAACCACGCCGCTCGAGCCCCTTATGCCGTCGAGCTGCTGCAGGAATTCGCTCACTACCTGTACCGAGAACTCGCTTGCCTTGTCCCTGCTGGACATCAGCGCGTCTATCTCGTCTATGAATATTATGCACGGCGTGTTCTCCCTGGCCCTGTTGAACACGTCGCGTATCTCCCCCAGGGCATTCTCCACGCCGTTCTTTGATACCTCAGATCCTGACAGTACCAGCAGCTTCACCCCCTCCAGCTCGTTTGCAACGGCCTTCATGAGCATTGTCTTGCCCGTGCCCGGAGGGCCGAAGAGCAGTATGCCGCGTATGTCCTGCACGTCGTATTTCTTCATGAGGTTCGGATGCAGTATCGGTATCTCTACAGCCTCGTAGAGCGCCTTCTTTGCTTCGCCAAGCCCCACTACGTCGGATACCATCACACCGTCCCCGGCCTTGGCGAGCTCAGGATGAAGCCTGCGCTCGTAGTCCACCCTGAACTGGTTGTAGCGGTCTATTGCTGCCAGTGACGTGGAGGGCTTTGTGGCTTTTATCACGCCCACTATGTCCTGCATTGTTATCTTCAGCACCTTGTGCTGCCTGACGGCATCGTCGGCTACCTGCCTCGCGGCTTCCTCGCAGACGTTCTTGATGTCTGCGCCAGTGTACCTGTTCGTCAGATCCGCGAGCTTGTCGTAGTCAAGATTCTCCTCGGCAGGAAGTTTCTTCAGATACTGCTTGAATATCAGCGCCCTTCCCTCCCTGTCAGGCAGGGGCATGTATATTATCTTGTCGAACCTTCCAGGGCGAAGTATGCTCTCGTCCAGCAGGTTTGGCGCGTTTGTTGACCCCACTATCACCACCCCGTCTATCTTCTGGAACCCGTCCATCTCGCCCAGAAGGGTTGTGAGCAGCTGCCTGCTGATGTCGCTCTCCTGTATCTCCCTCTTCGAGGCTATGCCGTCTATCTCGTCGAAGAAGAGCACTGATGGCGCATTCTTGCGCGCAGTGTCGAACACCTTTGAGAGCGCCTGCGCGCTCTCCCCCTGGAACGGTGACATGAGCGAGGAGGTCTTGACATAGAAGAACCTTGCACGCACCTCGTTTGCTATAGCGCGCATGAGCATGGTCTTGCCCGTGCCCGGAGGGCCGAAGAGCAGTATGCCCTTTGTAGGCTTTATGTGGTATGCGCCGGATATCTCCCTGTGCTCTATCGGGGCTATCACTGCCTCCGTGAGCTCCTTTTTGGTCTCGGTATAGTCTGCTATGTCATTGAGCGATTCCCTGGAGCCGCTTGTCAGGTCCTCGAACGCTTCGCCGAACTTGCCCATGAAGTCCTTCTTCATAACCTCAAGCGCCTGGGCCACCTGTATGTTTGAGTTCTCGAATGAGAATATTATCACCGGCGCGAGAACGAAGCTGAGCATGCTGGCAAATCCAGGCACAGAACCGTTGTATATGTCGATTAGTATGAACGCCACCAGCATCACTAGTCCCAGCAGGCTGGCTTCAGTGCCCTTGTACGCTGACCTGCTCTTTATTATGTGGTCAACTATGGCAAATACCACTATGAGCCAGACGAACAGCTGTATTGCAGTGAACTCAAGCCCGTAGGAGAGCGCAAACACCGCAAGGCCGAACCCGTTGAAGATCTGGCCTGCAACTGAAAAGCTGAACATTGAGCCTATGGCGCCTGCAAACGCTGAGGGGAACTGCGAGAGATCGGGCATGGGCTTGGAAGGCGTGAGGTACTGCAGGGCCGAGCCGTCCTGAAGCATGCCGTGCGATAGGGCTGCATTGTATGCTATCGGCGCGCTGTTCTGCACTCCGGTAAGCCCGAAGAGTATCGGCAGCATGAGGAGTATTATCACAGTTGAGACGATTGCACGCCTGTGCCCGAGGAAGAGCACGCCTATCATGAATGCAGGTATCTCGAACAGCGAGCCTATGGCAGAGAGTGGCAGCATTATCAGCACGTATATGAAAGTTATAGTGCGGTAGTGCCTGTGCCCTATGAAAAGCGCCACGCTTATGAACAGAGTGAGTATCCAGGCAAGCAGGGGCACCTGGAATACGAACATCGCCAGCGTCTCGAACAGCATCGCCATGAGGCCTCCAAGAGGCGATAGCAGTGTAAGCGCAAATGTTACTACAAGAAGCGGGATCAGGATGATTGGAGGGAAGAACGGGAACGCAAGCGCAACGCTTATTATCGCTATGTCTATGGCTATTGCGTCGGGAAAGTTCTTGTGGCTTGCGAACTCCTTGAGCATGTCCTTTATGCTGAACAGAGCTATTGGAAGGTATGATGCAGAGCTGCGAGCCTGCGGCTTGGGAGTAACCTTAGGCTTTTTGAACGAAACGTCCAATGCCCCAACCCGGGATGATTGTTTAGTTTGGTCGTGCTTCTCAGCCATAGGCAATATCACAACTCATCCGCATATATAAATGTGCGGCAATTAGTATATATAATCTTTAGTATTGTTGTATATATCCAAATCCCGTTGTAGCTCAATGGCAGAGCGGTCGGCTGTAGCTTGAGACGCTTGCTGGGCATAGCCCATTAAGTAGATACCGACAGGTTGTGTGTTCGACTCACACCAACGGGAACTCATCTTCTCGCATAATGAACGGTTTCGTGCATGCTATAGGGTTATATGCTTGCATGCGGCCATCACTATGTGGCGCGCTGAGCGCACGGTGCGAACATGGTGAGAGTGGCCGTCGGATCTACAAACAAGGCAAAGATAGATGCCGTAAGGAAGGTATTCTCAGATTACTATCCGGTGGTCGACATACTCAGCCTTGGCGTCTCCACGTCAGTGCCTTCCCAGCCGGTCAACAACGAGACATTCCGCGGCGCGCAGCACAGGGCAGAGCAGCTGAAGAATATGGACAAGGATGCCTCATACGATTATTACGTGGGCATAGAGGGCGGCATAGTTAACATGCACTCCAGATGGTTCCAGGTAGATGCTGCATGCATTATGGACAAGACTGGCAACATCGCATTCGGCACTTCGCCCTCGTTCGAGATTCCGGATAGGATAGTTGAGCGTCTGAGGAATGGCGAGGAGCTCAGCGCAGTGCTCGACCAGATCCTTGGGCAGAAGAATACCAAGGAGACGGGGATGATAAGGTTCCTTTCCATGGGAAAGACAGATAAGGCAGGCCATCTGACCCACTGCGTGCTCATGGCCTACCTGAAATTACGTAACGCCGGATTCTATTCTTCCAATCAGTGAGATGGCACAGTGGCAGAAAGGAAGGTACTAATGGTGACAGGCGCTGGGACGGAATATGAAGGGCAATGGCACTTGAACTTGGCAGGCATGGGTATGTTCTAATGCTGCTGTCCGAAGACAAGGAGCGCCTCGTGGAGCCGTGTACTACGATCAAGGGCGCGCGTTACTTCGTTTGCATGTTTACAACTCAGGATTTAATTATATAATCGCGAAGGTTGAGGCCTTCGGCGGCAGGATAGACGTGCTAGTTAACAATGCGTGCATATGGATGGACGGATGGCCGGACCACAGTACGCCCAGGCGCATGGGCACGACGGGCTGCAGCAGGCTTAGACTGCATCTGCAGAAGGCATCAAAAAACTTATAAACATTGCATGCCCATAAAAGCTATGGAAACAATAGGCCGTAAACTGGACACTCCGCAGCGCTTATACTACTTCGATGAGCTTCTCTTCCTTCCTGGACTTGCAAAACGCAGCCCAAGAGACATAGATGTGAGCGTGGAGCTTGGAGGCCTAAGGCTCAGGGTTCCGCTCATCTCTTCGCCAATGGATACTGTAACAGGGCCTGAGCTTGCGAGCGCTCTGGCGCTAAAGGGCGGGCTCGGAGTGATACACCGCAACTGCACAGTTCCTGAGGCAGTGGACATGGTTAAAGCGGTGAAGAATGCCAAGATACCTGAAGGCTATGAATCCACAGCGCTTAAGGATGGCAGTGGAAGGCTTGCTGTAGGAGCCGCCATATCAACCAGCGACCTTGACAGGGCAAGGGCCCTTGCGCAGGTTGCAGACCTGCTCTTTACAGATGTTGCAAGCTTTCACAACATGAAGATATACGAAGGCATGAAGAGGGTAATCAGCACGATCAGGGATACTGGAAAGAAGGTGGTGCTTGGCAACTTCGGCACTAAGGAAGGAGTAATGCACGCGGTAAAGGAGCTTGGAAAAGAGAACATAGCTGCAATAAAGGTCGGCATGGGCAGCGGATCCATATGCACTACAACAGATGTTACCGGAGTGGGTTCTCCTGCAGCATTCGCAACAGAGCAGGCCGCGCTTGCGCTGAGTGAGCTTGGTCTGCTTGATGAGATACCGATAATCTCTGATGGAGGCATACGCCATTCCCGTGATATCGCATTGTGCATGGGGCTTGGAGCCTCGATGGCAATGCTTGGCAATGTCTTTGCCAGGTGCGAGGAGAGCGCTGGCGAGAAGGTTGAGAGGGACGGGAAGCTGCACAAGGTCTACTGGGGTATGGGCAGCGCCCAGGCAAGGAAGAAGAGGCTTGCGCTTGACAGATACCAGGCATCGGGCAAGGAAGTCAATGAGGGAATACGCATGTACGTGCCTGTTGAGGGCAGGGTGGACGATGTGGTTGACAGACTTGTTGCAGAGATGCAGGTAACAATGGGATACGTCGGCGCTGCAAACGTAAAGGAGATGCGGGAAGTGACGCGCATAGTGGTGCGCAATGCAACGGCTCCGAAAGTGGAACCGGATTGATGGTGCAGCAATGAACACATTAGATGAGAACCTTAAGCTCGCTGAACTGCATGTGCATCTGGGCAGCTCAGTGGATCCTGCAGTGATGTGGGAAATAGCGCATGCGCAGGGCATAAAACTGCCTACCAAGGATTACTGGCACTTCGTGGACATGATAACCGTGAATCCCGGCAAGGTCAAGTCCTTCAACGACTATCTTGATCTGTTCAAATGGACAGACCTGATACAGTCAAGCCCTCTTGCAGTTGAGAGATCCGTGTACCAGACTATAGCGGGGGCATATCGGAAGAACAATATAACCCTGCTCGAGCTCAGGTTCAATCCGATGAAGAGGAACCGGAACGGAGAGCAGGACCTTGACCAGATAATGATGGCTGCGATAAGGGGCATGGACAGGGCATCGCTTGAATATCCAGTGAAATGCGGCATGATAGTATGCCTTGACCGCACCTTCTCGTACAAGCAGAACGAGATACTGGTAAACAAGGCACTCAGGTACAGGAGCAGGGGAGTCGTAGGCATAGACATAGCAGGCCCAGCAGCGAGCGGATTCAGGTATTCGGATTACGCCCAGCTGTACAAAAAGGCCAGGAATGATGGCCTGGGACTCACGGTGCATGCGGGGGAGGATGAGGGCCACAACTCGGTATCGGCAGTGATGGAGCACCTGGAGCCTGACAGGATAGGGCATGGGGTGAGGTCCGTGGAGAATGACAGCGTGCTTGACATGCTGCACGAGAGGGGCACCACGCTTGAGGTATGCCCTTCATCAAACATGAGTACAAAGGTAGTCAGGGACCTATCCCACCTAAAGGAGATATTCGGAAAGCTGAAGAAGCATGGAATTAAGTTCACAATAAACACTGACGGACCTGAGATGCTCATGACAAACCTCAGGGGAGAGATGAACTTCCTGATAGACAACGGCATACTCGAGATGCAGGATATAGTTGAAGCGAACAGGCAGGCCTTCGCATCATCGTTCGTAAAGTAAGTGCTACTCCCACTCTATTGTGCCTGGCGGCTTGTCAGTTATATCGTAAGTGACACGCACAACTTCCGGTATCTGGTTTGTTATCATCGTGGATATGCGCCTTAGCACATTCCAGTCTATCTCTGCAAAGCTCGCGGTCATCGCCTCGCGGCTCTCAACTGCCCTTATCGTTATTACATAGCCGTATGCGCGCGAATCCCCCTTCACGCCTGTGCTACGTATGCCTGGGAACACTGCAAAGTACTGCCAGAGCCTGTCCTTAAAGTCCGATCTGGACAGCACGGCAGTGACTATTGCATCGGCCTTGCGTAGTATTGCAAGCTTCTCTTCAGTGACATCGCCTATGACCCTTACTGCAAGCCCCGGGCCGGGGAACGGCTGTCTGTAGACCATGTCCTGCGGGATGCCAAGGGATATCGCAACCTTGCGCACCTCGTCCTTGTAAAGATCCTTGAGCGGCTCTACTATGCCCTTGAACTTTATGCCCGTGGGAAGACCGCCTACGTTGTGGTGGGTCTTTATTACGCTAGACTTCTTGGAATGGCCTGATTCTATCCTGTCCGGGTAGATTGTGCCCTGTATGAGGTAGTCTGCGCCGAGCCTCTTGGCCTCTTGCTCAAAAGAGCGTATGAACTCCCTGCCTATTATCTTCCTCTTCTGCTCTGGATCTGTTACGCCCTTTAGCTCCCCGAGGAACTTTGCCCCTGCATCAACAAAGACAAGACTGACACCCAGGCGCTCGGCCATCCCCTTTATGCTCTGCGCCTCGTCTTCACGCATAAGGCCGTTGTCAACGAACACCGCAGTGAGCCTATTGCCTATGGCCCTTGAGGCCAATACGGCGGCAGTGCTTGAGTCCACGCCACCGCTTAGAGCCATTATCGCCCTGCTCTCGCATATGAACTCCCTGATCTCCTCAATATACTTTGGCACTGTGCGGCTTGCATCCCACATGCGCCTGCACTTGCACACGTCAAATAGAAAACTCTTGAATATCAGGTCCCCGTTCCTTGTGTGCACCACCTCCGGATGCCACTGAACCCCGAACACAGGCATTGACTTGTGGCCAAAGGCAGCCACAGGGCAGTTGTCAGTCACTGCCATCACCTCCATCTCCTCTGGAACGCTCAGAACAGTGTCGCCATGGCTCATCCAGACATCTTCCTTGTCAGACATGCCGGCAAGCACTCCTGACCTCTTCTTGACAGTAGCCAGTGCGCTGCCATACTCCTTGGTCTTTGCCTGCACAACGTTCCCGCCCAGCATGCTTGCCAGCAGCTGATGCCCGTAGCATATGCCTAGCACAGGCACTCCGCTCGATATGATGCGCTCGTCCAGCCTAGGGGCCCCGTTTTCGTATATGCTAGAAGGCCCTCCTGACAGTATTATGCCTTTTACGTTAGATTCTGCGCGCATCCTGTCCAGTTCTGCAGGCGTGATGTCGCTTGGCACTATCTCAGAGTATACGCCGTTATCCCTGACCCTCCTGGCTATCAGGTGGCAGTACTGCCCCCCAAAATCTACCACAAGTACAGTGTCAGGAGAGTCCCTGTTTGATGACATAGTATCATCAGGATGGTATACTAAGGTGGCGCCCTATTAAATACCCTGCCTACAGGGCGTTGGAAAAGCTTATTAAAAAGCCCGTATAAAGGATAGTGCGAATGCTCTGGTCGTCTAGTGGTTAGGATGCGACCCTGTCACGGTCGCGACCCGGGTCCGAATCCCGGCCAGGGCGTCCATCTTTCTTGGCGTCATATAAATAATTCTTGATGTCTGAGAAAAAGCTTCTGATACCGAGTTGAATGATA
>DAHVAU010000014.1 GCA_027314465.1 Microcaldota archaeon | reverse complement strand
CCAATGTCTTCAACTTCTACGACAACTTCGCTGGCACATCATTGGATGCCAAGTGGGGGAGCACCGTTGCCAACTCAGGGGGCTCAATTTCTGTGAACAACGGCGCCACGTTAACTACGACCGCAACCTCCAGCTACGTCTTCCTCCCTGCAGCCAGCACAGTGGCCTACCCGCAGATAACCGAGATGCTGTTCAACTCCCAATTCCTTACCACAAACGGCATATCTCCAGTCATCGGCGAGACTGAGGGAACAACTGCAAGCTCCTGGGTGGACCTTTGTCCCGGAGCTGAGTTCTCCTGGGCCCCAGGCATTACCACCGAGACATTCATAGTCGCAACCCCGTCATGTCCATCCTACTCTAATCTCCCATACCCGTACACTGCATCCAGCAACAGCATTGTAGGCTTCTCATGGACATTGCCTTATTACTACTCATATGTTAACGGCGCTCAGATGGCTTCGATGGGCACTTCAGACTCCGGCCCCACAATCGGGAACTACAAGCCGTACTTGGGAATAACAAACATAGGGATAGGCTCATACTACGTATCCTGGGTCAGGGCGCGCGCCATGCCTCCCAGCGGGGTCATGCCGAGCGCTAGCTACAGCACAGTCACCTAATCTCAGCATAATTCCCATGCGCCAGCCCAGCAACAGCACCAAGCCATGCCGGTATCTCTCCAAATCAGCATACATATGCACTGCGGCCTTAGCTAATCCTAGCGCTCCGTAGTAACATCTGGCTCACCCAAATTATGTACAAGTGGGTCAGTATCAGAATCTGCCCTTCATGGAGAATCATGCCCTGCAAGCCTTGACACTGTAGCCTGACCTGCGCCACAGCCTAGAATATCCCGAATCGTCTCCTGTCTTCAGGACCATCATTAATGCTCCTGAAGTGCTCTATCAACTCGCGCTCATCGTGCGACAGGCTTTTAGGTATGGATACATCAACCACAACTATCTCATCCCCGCGAGAGTTGCTGTTGAGCTTCTTTACTCCCTGTCCGTGCACTACAATCCTTGTGCCCTGGGCTGTGCCCGGGGCTATGTCTATTTTGCGCATGCCCCTAAGCGAAGGAACCTCTATCTCGCCTCCTAGTATGGCAGTATAGAACGGTATGGACACCTTCGTGACTATGTCGTCCCCTTCACGCGAGAACGCCCTGTCCTGCAGCTCGTTCATCTCTATGAACAGGTCTCCCGAGCCGTCCCTGCCATAGTCCCCCAGCCCTTGGAGCCTCAGTCGCATCCCGCTCTTTACACCTGCAGGTATTGTGACCTTGACCTTCTCATTGGCAACAATCCCTCCTTTGCCTGCGCAGGCCTTGCATTTTTTCTCGTATACTTTCCCTGTGCCGGCGCATCTCTGGCACTGCTGCGTGGTCTGTATCCTTCCGAAGAAGGTGTTGCTCACGGCAGTTACATATCCCTCACCCCTGCACTCTGAGCACCTGCTCTGCCTGGATCCGCTCTCCCCTCCGGATCCATGGCATGCGCTGCAGGTCTTCACGTGCCTTACGGATATCTCCTTGGTAGTTCCGTCTGCCACCTCTGATAGCGTCAGGTCCACTTTGTAGAGGATGTTCTGGCCTATGTCCTGTCCGTCGCCGCGCGTGCCCCCGAACATATCACCGAAGCTAAAGCCCCCGAGGTTGATGTTTATCCCCATCTCCCTAAGTATGTCCTCCACATTTGAGCCCCTGAAGATGTCCTCCTGCGTATATCTCCTGTTGAATCCTTCGGGGCCGTAGGCATCGTACTGGCGCCTCTTCTGCTCATCGCTGAGCACCGCGTAGGCCTCGTTTATCTGCTTGAACTTCTCCTCCGCCTCCTTGGTCTTGTTCACGTCAGGGTGGTACTTGAGCGCAAGCTCGCGGTAAGCTTTTTTTATCTTGTCCAGGTCCGCATCCCTTGGCACTCCAAGCACTGAGTAATAGTCGGCCATGGACGCACTACTTCTCTACCTTGAAATCCGCATTAACCGTGTCTGCGCCCTGTCCTGGTCCTTGATCCGGACCAGGCTCCTGCGGCCCTGGGCCGGGTCCGGCTCCAGGCCCCGGCTGTCCTTCAGCCTGGCCGCCGTACATGCTGGATCCTATATCCTGGAGGCTGTCTTTTAGCTTGGCAAGACTGTCCTTCATCCTGTCGGTGTTATCGCTCTTGAGCGCTTCATCAAGGTCCTTTCTTGCTGCTTCTATCTTGTCGTACACATCCTTTGGTATCTTCTCCTTGTAGTCCTTAAGGGTCCTGTCAGTTGTGTATAGTATGCCCTCGGCCTCGTTCTTGGTCTGTATCTTCTCAAGAACCTTCTTGTCCTCCTCGGCGTACTGCTCAGCCTCCTTTACCTTCTTCTCAAGATCCTCCTTGCCCATCTTGTTCGGGGCTATGACCTGCATGCTCTGTTCCTTTCCGGTTGCCTTGTCCTTTGCGTGGACATGGAGTATGCCGTTCGCGTCTATGTCGAACGTTACATCTATCTGCGGCACCCCCCTTCTGGCAGGAGGAAGCCCAGTGAGCTCGAACTTGCCAAGCTCCACGTTGTCCTTTGCAAGCGGCCTCTCGCCCTGCAGTATGTGTATGTCAACGGCCGGCTGGTTGTCATCCGCAGTTGTGAAGGTCTGCGTCTTCTTTATAGGTATGGTCGTATTCCTGTCTATCAGCCTGGTCATTACTCCTCCGAGCGTCTCTAGCCCTAAAGATAGCGGAGTAACATCGAGGAGTACTATGTCCTTTACCTCTCCAGTCAGTACTCCTGCCTGTATTGCCGCCCCGAAAGCCACTGCCTCCATGGGGTCAACTCCTCTTTCTATCTTCTTACCGAGCAGCTGCTCCACGTACCGCTGCACTATGGGCATGCGCGTTGGCCCGCCGACAAGTATCACCTTGTCCACCTGTCCGGGATCTAGCTTAGCATCCCTGAGCGCATTTGTCACAGGTTTTACCGTCCTCTCAACTATCGGCAGCACTATCTCCTCAAGCTTGGCGCGAGTGAGCTTGTAAGTGAAATGGACCGGGGCGTTTCCAGGCCCCATGGTCAGGAACGGAAGGCTTATATCGCTTGTAATGGTGGTGGACAACTCTATCTTTGCCTTCTCACCGGCCTCCCTTATCCTCTGCAGGGCCTGCTTGTCATTAGACACGTCAACTCCAGAGCTCTTCTTTATCTCTGCCAGCAAGAAGTTGACCAGTGCATTGTCCATGTCAGTCCCTCCGAGCTGCGTGTCTCCGTTCGTCGACTTTACCTCGAAAACTCCATTGCCGAATTCCATGATGGTTACGTCAAGCGTGCCACCACCAAAGTCGTACACCAGTATCTTCATCTCCTTTCCTGACTTGTCAAGCCCGAATGCCAGCGCTGCGGCTGTGGGTTCGTTTACCAGCCTCACAACTTCAAGCCCGGCTATCTGCCCTGCATCCTTTGTCGCCTGTCTCTGGTTGTCGTTGAAATAGGCAGGGACAGTTATCACTGCCTGCTTTACCTCCTCTCCAAGAAAAGCCTCCGCGTCCTTCTTTATCTTCTGCAGAAGCATCGCAGAGAGCTCCTGCGGCGTATAGCTCTTGCCGAACACGTTGTACTTGTAGTCAGTGCCCATCTTCCTCTTGAAGGTGCTGACAGTGCCTTCAGTGTTTGCAACTGCCTGCCTCTTTGCAGGCTCTCCTATCAGCCTGTCGCCATCCTTCGTGAACGCCACAAAGCTTGGAAAAGACTTTCCATATAGTGACATGCCTTCAGCGCTTGGTACGAGCACCGGCCTTCCGCCTTCGAGTACCGATGCTGCTGAGTTGCTTGTACCTAAATCTATTCCTATTATTTTCATATTCATTCACCTTTTTTCTCCTTTTCAGTGTTGTTTGTTGCCCCTTTGCGTGATACTATCACCGATGCGGGCCTTAGCATAATCTCGCCAAGCATGTATCCCTTCCTAACCACTCTGATTATCGATCCGTCCTGCTCTTCACTCTCCTGCACAAGCACTATCTCGTGCCTGTACGGGTCGAACTTCCCGTCCGAAGTGATCTCCCTGAGCCCCATGCCCCTGAGTGCGGACAGCAGGTTTGAATACACAAGCGCTATCCCCCTCATGTGCTCGTCATCCTTGTCCTTGGTGCCGAACGCCTCCATGGCAAGCTCAAATTCATCGATAGTGGGCAACAGCTTTGCAATCGCCTCGGCCCGGCCCAAGGCCTTTGAATTGTCGATGTCCTTTGCCACCCTTTTCTTGTAATTGTCGAATTCAGCGGCCATCCGAAGGATCCTGTCCTTGAGCTGCGCTACTTCAGCGCCTTCATTCTCTTCAGGCGCTGGCTCATCAGCCTCCTTATTCTTATTGTCCTTTTCTGGCTTTTCTTCTGCCATGCATATCACTCTCAATGAGCTCGTCCATCTTCTGCGCGAATTCCAGCATGCGGTTGAACTCCCTCTCCATGTCTGCCTGCAGTTCCTCTATAGTGCTCTGCATGTCTTGCGAGCGCAGGAAGTACCTCCTTCCCTTCCTCACCACTATCCCGGAGTATATAAACCTGTTTAGGTGGTATATCACGGTTGTGCGCGGAACCTCGAGCTTCCTGTTGAGGTCCTTGCTCGTTATACCATCTCCCTCAGTGGTGTTTTCTATTATCTCCTTGAGCATCGCTGGTTCAAGCCCCTTGCCGCCAAAGTCGAACACCTTGCAGAACCATTCCGTAAGCTCCTCAACATCGGCCTTTGCAGGCTTATTAACGGCCTTGAGCACTATCTTCTCTCCGGATGCCATACTCTCGCATACATATAATAACTGAACTAATATATAAATGTTTACTTCTTTTCAATATTTTGTTGAAAATTATGTATATTGGTTGAAAATAAATCAACTCAACGGCATAGAATACTATGCACTCTCCGTTTATATATTTTCCTGGAGATTCACTATCCGGGGAATTTTTATGGCAGATACGGGGTTTCCAATCGACCTCAATGACAATGAGAAGGAGCTGGTAAGCCCTTTTTTCACTAATACTGACAAGCACATATTTGCTATGCGCAACCTTCCTGAAGTAATTCAGGGGACTCTTTTTTCAAGGTACAGCAGGTCTGACAAGAGCGCAAGGAGGCTTCTCCTCGATGAATTTATTCCTAACAAGGAGGTGCTTGAGGTGATAGAGGCGAATCTGCCAAAGGCCGGTATGGAGTCATCACTGGCAGTAAACAAGGCTGAGGATTTCTACCAGAGGGTGCTCGTCGGATACGGTGACGATTCTGTTGCTGAACTGGCAGGGTGCCACGTGGCATGCGAGAACATCTCCAGCCTGGCAGGAGACCTATTGACCGACTCCAGGCTGGGCATCTCCCCACTTGAGAAATCTGCAAGATACATACCATTCGACAAGAAGGTTGACGGAAAGTACCTGTGGTACAGGCCCCCTGCAATAATGCAGTCAAGGTTCGCTGACAAGTACGCCCGGACGCATGACACGGTGTTTGATCTATACTGCAAGTGGCTTCCCGTAGTCATATCATATGCAAAGGAGCAGAATCCCCGCACTGAGGATACCACCCCAAGGGCATACGAGAATGCCATAAGGGCCAAGGCCTGCGACGTGCTCAAGAACATGCTCACTGCCGGAAGGCTCACGAACGTAGGGCTGTTCGGAAACGGCAGGTCATTCGAATACCTGCTTGTGAAGCTCTACTCATCAGAACTTGCCGAGGGAAGGGGCATGGCCGTGCAGCTCCACGAGGAGCTCGCAAAGGTGATGCCTGCTTTTGTTAGGCGGGCACAGGCATCGGAGTTCCTGACAGCAGCTAGGGATTCTGTGCGCTCTTTTGCTGCAGGAAACATGGCAAGCAGCGGCGCATCGCCTGCAGAGGCATACGTGAGGCTCGTAGATTTTGACAAGGATGCGGATACAAGAATACTCTCTGCAATGCTCTACCCTCACTCAACCATGTCCATATGGGACATCCGAAAGGCTGTGGAATCGATGAGCACCGAGAAGAGAAGGGAGCTCATATCTGCTGCTCTATCGAAGAGGAAGAGCAGAAGGGACAAACCAGGCAGACCTTTCGAGAATGCGTATTACACGTTTGAGATATGCTCAAACTATGGCATGTTCAGGGATCTGCACAGGCACAGGGTGCTGACCATAGACAAGCAGATGCTCACTACCTCTCTTGGGTTTGACACTCCACGCGAGCTTGAGGCAGTGGGCCTTGACAAGGACTATATGCAGCTGATGAGGGACGTAGCAGAAGTGCACAGGGAGATAGCAAAGCAGATGCCGATAGAGGCGCAGTACATAGTACCCAGATCGTACCGCATGCGCTACTACATGAAGATGAATCTCCGTGAGATCTACCATCTTACGGAGCTAAGGTCCATCAAGCAGGGCCATCCTGACTACAGGAAGATAGCACAGAACATGAAGAAGGAGGTGGAGAAGGTGCATCCATCGCTTCTTGAGTTCATACAGGTCGACATGAACGACTACACGCTTGCCAGGATGGACAGCGAGAAGCGCATAGACCAGAAGCTATCAGAGCTTGACAAGAAGGCGGCCGAACCGCAGCAGAGCGGCGGCTGAGCAATCGCAAGCCTATTATACCAGCCAATGTCATCCAAGAAGTGATCTATATGGTATCCATAGCGGCCAAGGCAAAGAATGCAGAGACCGCAATAATGATGCGGCTCTCACTGCACAGCGCACAGCGCAGCTCCTTGCGGGCTTGGGATGCATCCGAGAAGATGTCCCGCGGCAACTCCGAGGTAATACCTGACATACTGGGCGTATGGATCGCATACGGGCGCAAGGGAACCGACTCCCTGGCGTACCTGTCCATGGCTGCTAACCTCAGGCATGCTGACGGCAGGCTTATGGCGAGGCTGGCCAGAGCGGTGTCTCCGGGCGGATTCCTGCAAGAGGAATTTGAGGGATTCATGCACGCGCATTCCAGGATATTGTCGGTTTATGCTGCTGAGAACGTGGCGCAATATGCGCATATTCTGATCGGAGAATTCCTTGAAAGAGACGTTGGACCAATTAAGCGTGAATAAATGATACTATCTGCAAAGAGGATACTGGAGCTGAATGCCAAGTACGGCCTGGTAGAGAACCTGTCTGAGCGCGAGCAGAACAACCCTGAAGGTATCGGGCTTGACCTGAGGGTCGGCGAGGTGTACACGATAGAGGGCGACGGGTATCTCGGAGAGACTGAGCGCAAGACCCCAGAGTCCAGGAAGGTTGCAGACATAAAGGACGGAGACAAGCAAGTCGCGATAAATCCAGGTGAGTTCGTGCTGGCTAAGACTATAGAGAAGATAAACCTGCCATCAGAGAAGATAATCGTGGATCCGAGCCTGGCCCCGGCATTTCTAATGGCCGATGTCCATCCAAGGAGCACGCTTCAGCGCGCAGGCATATACTTCAGGGGCACAAAGACTGATCCAGGATACAGCGGCGAGCTCACAGTCGCCATGGCCAATCTGGGCCCGTCAAGATTCAAGATCGAACTTGGCGCCAGGTTCGCCAACATAGTGTTTCATGTTGTTGTAGGCGATCTGCAGCGCAGCTACAGTGGACAGTGGCAGGGCGGAAGGGTAAGCGCCGACAAGAAGGAGACGCAGAACTGAATTATGATATCCTAAGCCTATAAAAACAGCAACCACGATTGACGCTAGAATACAACGTAAACTGGTTGCCATGTCTGGGCTGATCCCGCCCGCAGAAGTTGGCCATCACTTAACCTGTCCTGTGAACTCCTCTCCTATCTTTGAAGTGCTCGGCGACTGCGTCTGGTAGTACTTTCCACGGTAAGACTTCTCTACAGGGGATGAGAGCGTCTCGAATATCAGGCAGCAGAACCTCATCCCGGGTATTATTGCTATCGGGAGCTTGCCTATGTTGCTTATCTCAAGCGTGAGCCTTCCCTTATACCCTGGATCAGCGTGGCCTGCTGTTGAATGCACTCCTATACCAAGCCTTCCCAGGCTAGATCTGCCGTCTATGTGCACCATCATGTCATCAGGTATCTCCACGTGCTCCTTGGTGATGCCAAGCACGAACTCCCCTGGGTGAAGGACGAACGGGCTACCTTCAGGTATCTCTACAGTCTCTGTGTCCGGCTCGTAGTTCTTGTCGGCGAGGTTTATGTGCGACTTGTGGGTAACCTTGAATATCTTGAACGTGGTGCCAAGCCTGAGGTCAACGCCAACTGACTGAAGCTGCTCACTGAGATCGCACGGCTCTATCTTTATCCTGCCGGCCTCTATGTTCTTGCGTATGTCCTTATCAGAAAGTATCATCTAATCCCCGAAACCAATTAGTCAACAAAGCATAAATTACTGCGCATGCGCTCAGATCCGCATGCTTGGATACAGCGGGAACCTTGATGAAAGCTCAACCACCCTCCTGCGCATCTGCTGCAGTGATGCATCTGCCCTGAGCGACTCCCTGAACTTTCTGATCTGGGCAATGCGCTGCTCCCTCTCTTGGGGCAGCTCGTTGTCCTTGACCTTCATTATGACCTCAGCTATCATGCCTGCTATGGCCTCCATCTCAGGCTCCTTCATGCCCCTGGTTGTCAGCGCAGGGGTGCCGAGCCTAAGCCCGCTGGGATAGAATGGCGGCGCCGGATCCTTTGGGACGGTGTTCTTGTTCGTGGTTATGTTTACGGCATCCAGGGCTTCCTGTACGAAGACCCCCCTGCCAGGCCCAAATGGCGTCAGGTCCACGAGCACCATGTGGTTGTCAGTGCCTCCTGTGACAAGTTTTATGCCGCGTGCGCTCAGTCCATTGGCCAGTGCGCGTGCGTTCCTCACTATCTGGGATGCGTATTCTTTGAACTGCGGCCTAGAGGCCTCCAGCAGCGCTATGGCTATGCCTGCTGTGACGTGGTCATGGGGACCTCCCTGCATCCCCGGGAACACTGTCTTGTCTATCTTCTCGGGAAGCTCAGGGTCCTTTCTTATACCCTTTTCAGTTACCATTATCATGGCGCCCCTCGGGCCGCGCAGCGTCTTGTGCGTTGTTGTAGTCACTATATGTGCATAGTTCACCGGGCTCTCGTGCACGCCACCAACCACCAGGCCAGATATGTGCGATATGTCTGCGGCAAGATATGCCCCCACTTCGTCTGCCATAACGGCGAACTCCTTGAACGGGAATTC
This sequence comes from Microcaldota archaeon, assembly GCA_027314465.1. Lineage (GTDB taxonomy): Archaea > Micrarchaeota > Micrarchaeia > Micrarchaeales > CABMGC01 > JAJZNA01. The sequence continues at coordinate 10,661 of DAHVAU010000014.1, read as the reverse complement.
GCGCGTGTATGCTGTGGAACCGACCCAGATGAGCTTGGGCCTGCTCTCAAGTATAAGCCTGCGCGCACCCTCTATATCCATGTATCCATCCTCCCTGACACCATACTGCACGCTCTTGAATATCTGGCCTGTCATGCTGGTCTTGAACCCGTGCGTGAGATGGCCGCCTTCAGAGAGGCTCTGCCCGCATATGACGTCCCCAGGCTTGCATACTGCCAGATACACCTCCATGTTTGCCGGGGAGCCTGAATAGGGCTGCACGTTAACGTGCGGAACTCCGAAGAGTGTCTTGGCTCTCTCTATGGCCGTCCTCTCAACGGCATCGGCATACTGGTTGCCTCCGTAGTACCTCTTGCCCGGGTATCCTTCGGAGTACTTGTTTGTAAGCACAGACCCCACTGCCTGCATCACTGCTGGGCTGGTGAAGTTCTCCGATGGGATCATCTCAAGCCCTTCCCTCTGTCTTGAAACCTCGTCTTTTATGAGTCCGAATATCTCAGGGTCAGAGCTGCCTATCTCTTCGTACCACACGCGACCACCACGTGCAATTGGCAGCAAAAGCATTTAGACCTGCTGCACAGCTGCGCTCTGCTCTACCTGCCCTGCCTGCTGCGCTCGTAGCGGTGCATCTCGGCCCGGGCGTCCTCTATGAGCTCCTTGTGCTCCTTTGCGTACTTCGCGAAGCCGTAGTTGTAGCGTATCAACAGCGCCATGTAATAGAAGATCAGGAATATGTCCAGCGACAGGAACAGGAGCACAAGCACGGGATTGAATGCAAGGGTCACCACATAGCCCAGTGAGGCGTTGTATACTATTGCGATGATTGTTATTATCTTGGTTGCCAGTCGCAAAGCCATTCACCTTCTAGCCCTGGCTTTAGCGCCCGCCTTTCCACTAGAAGCCAGCTTCTTTGTAAACTTTATCTCGTGGGATATCTGTATTATGAAATAGAAGATTATGACGTAATCGAGTGAGAGCAGGAGGAGGAATATGCCCCTGCTGGACTCGCTCGTGTTGTTTATTATGTAGTATGTGAACAGCGCGTTGTATACGAACAATAGTACAGTGACGAGTACTATCGTCTTCTTAAGCGAGACCACCGAACCAGACCACTATTACGTCAAGGTATAACTTAAAAAGCGTTGCTATTGCACAGAAGCTAACAGGGCACAGCAGTAATAAATAGTTACCTGGCACAATACATAAAGGAAAAATCCAAGGTGACAGCATTCCATCAAGACAAAATAACAATAGCGCAGTGGTGCGCTACGAGTCCGCGCTAAGAAAGCTACGCATAGTATCAATGGCAGCTTTGATGCTTGGCATAATAGCCATATTCGTGTCGATGACGGTGCTTGTGCTTGGCACCCAGCAGCCTGCGGCGCCTGCCAACAAGACCAACTTTGGGTCAACTCTTGCTGGTATAAACCAGCCGCTTAATGCAACATCGCTATCCATCATAAACAATGCTCCCAACTCATACTTCGAGACTGCAGGGGAGATGTACCTGAACGCCACGCTCACAAATCCCGTCTATCCAAGCATAGCCCAGAACGTCAATGCGTTAGTAGTCAACGGCAAGCCATCGGTAATATACCTGGGCTCGATAACCTGTATATGGTGCGGCGAGAACAGGTGGGCCATGGCTCTTGCGCTGTCCAGGTTCGGCAACTTCTCCGCACTTTACACTGGATATTCGTCGCTTGGGGACGGTGACGTTCCAACTCTGTACTGGACGCCAGATCAGCTCAATGTCTCTTACGATGCCATAGGCAATCACTACTCAAGCAGGTACCTAAACTTCATATCGATAGAGGACCTCAACCCGATACGTGGCGGGTTCGTTATTAACTCTGGGAGCAAGATACTCTCGGACCTGCAGCAGCTGGGCAACCAGACATACGTGCAGGCGTTCGGACTCATAGTTAACCTAAGCACAGCAAACCAGTCCACAGCATTCAAGGGCACTCCGTACACAATCTGGGGCAACTACCAGTTCGGCGGAGCGGACGCGGAGGCGTTCGGCAACACAACTCCGAGCAGCGGCACCGTCCCGCTCACATACATGACGCATGCCCAGGTACTGTCCCAGCTTGCAAGCCCTGCAGATCAGTTCGCATGGACAGAGTACGCAGGCGCTGATGTATACATAGCGTCCATGTGTAAGACCCTGAACAACACCTCCAATCTCAGCGCATGCCAGCTTCCGGCAATACGTGGGATAGAGGCGCAGATAAAGTGACATGATGCCCGGTAGGGTAAGCGCAAGGCTTCGTACCTTCGCAGCGATATTCGCGCGCAGGCGCTACATAGCCATAGCCGCGGCCGGCGCCCTGCTCTTCTACTATCTCTTCTATTACCTGGTATCAGCAGAGAACTATGGCGCCTTCATATTGCTGATGTCTCCGTACCTGCTGTATGCACTGGTAGTAACCTCGGGAATACTGTTCGCAATAAGCGTGTTCGCAGTAGCCAACTCGCTGGCTTCAAGGAGGATGGGTATAGAAGGGGGTATAATCGGCGTGCTTATGCCATCAATTGGCGGGGTTGTGGCCAGCTGCGCATGCACATTCCCGATCATTGCATCAGTGCTGCTGTTCTTCGGTGTCAACACCCTTGAGGCTGCCGGCATAATATCCCTGGTGAACAGCTACCAGCTCTGGATAATGCTTGCAATGATTGCTGCCAACCTTGCCATAATCTACTACTATCTGGGCAGGCTGGGCATATCCAAAAAGAGGAGGCGTTGACGTCATCATCAAGTGCTTTTACGTCGTAATACAATATTAATAAAAGCTTTATTATTCATATTAAATCGATATGGAGGGTATGTTTCCCCTAGGCACGGGCATAGGCCGTGTAAGGGCTATAATCGGTATTCTAAGGCAGCACAAGGGCCGCATGAGCATGTCAGAGCTCGCAACGGAATCGGAGGAGGACATAGACGATCTGCTTCCGTTGATTGATGCATGCAAGCTCCTTGGCCTCACCACAATAAAGAAGTCGGCACTGCAGCTCACAGACAAGGGCGAGAAGCTCACGTTCTCAAACTTCTCCAAGACCATGAAGGACAGCCTGGTCTCTGTAGAGCCGTTCAAGAGCACCATAATGATACTGGGCGACGGGGAGGTGCAGACAAAGGACCTGTTCACAATGCTCAGGGCAAAGGGCATAGTGCTCCATGAGGACGAGACTGTGAACGACCAGATGCTCAAGAAGCTCCTAATAAGGTGGGGAGTCAGGAGCAAGCTAATCGTCTACAACGTGGAGAACGATACCTGGCGCACGCACAGGTAGCAGGCATCATTGCGCCAGTATTGCGTATATCTGGTCCATAGCATCAGTGAACTGCTTGGACCTCTTGTCACGTGGCCTCTTCCAGTGCAGATTCACAACCTTCTTTACATGCGCCGGCTTGCTGGACAGCACAACAACTTTGTCCGACAGCTCAACCGCCTCCTCAACGTTGTGGGTTACCATGAGTACGCAGTTTACAGATATGTCCTTGCTCTCAAGCATGTGGACTATATCTGACCTAAGAGTGTCTGCCGTAAGCTCGTCCAGAGAGCTGAACGGCTCGTCCATGAGCAGCACCTGCGGGTCCGAGGCTATGGCCCTTGCTATGCCTACGCGCTGCTTCATTCCTCCGCTTAGCACGTTGGGATAGTAGTTCTCAAATCCGCCAAGGCCGAAACGGTCCAGCAGCTCCGCGGCTTTACTGTCCTTCTCCTGGTCGCTAAGGTTTGTAAGCGACAGCCCCATCTTTACGTTGTCCTGGTTTGTGAGCCATGGCATAAGCGCAAAATCCTGGAACACAAATGACACCTTGCTATTGGGCCCATCTATTCTCTTGCCCATGAACATGACTCTGCCAGAAGAAGCAGAGGCCAGGCCTGCGACTATCCTAAGCAGCGTGCTCTTGCCGCATCCAGAAGGCCCCACTAAGGATACGAACTCGCCCCTGTCAGCAGTGAATGACACCCTGTCCATTACCTGCTGGCTGCTGTTCTCATAAAAGAATGACACGTCCTCTACAGAGAGCATCCTCATTAGCTTACCCATATATCTTAGCAATCCTGTTGTAGAAGCGCTTCCACACAAACGTGTTTACCAACAATATCATCACTACAAGATTTATAAGCGCGATTACCATCAGCCATATCCCCTGGCCTCCGGCTGCAAGTGACAGGTCAAGAAGCTTTCCTACCCCAACCCCTACCTGACTAAGCACGTTCGTAGTTCCTGTAACTCCGCTGGCCGTGAAGTATTCTGCAACGATGCTGGCGTTCCATTCAGCAGCTATCCCAGTCATTGCGCCAGTAATTAGCCCTGGAATTATCGCCCTAAGGTAAACGTTCTTCCATGCGTTCCATCCTTTTATTGAGAACACCTTCTGCACCTCAAGCACGTTGGTGGGCAGGGTCCTTGTGCTCGCCACTATGCTGAATATCACATACCATATGCTGCTTAGCAGGAATATCACAAAGGCCACTGCTTCTCCACCGTAGCTGCCCCCTGCAAATACCAGCACTATGACAGGCAGCAATACAGTCGCCGGTATCGATGCGACTATCTGGAACAGGAGCATGTACTGGGACGCATGCCTTGACATGAATATGATGTACACGCATACTGGTATTGCAATTATCATGCCTATTGCAAATGCCACCCATACGCGCATAAAGGTCGCCAGCAGGGCAGGTATAACCAGCAATTCATATCCTCTCAATGTGCTGTTTGATGCTATCGCATATGCAAGCACTGCCAGCACGACCACCATAATAAGCTTGTAGAGGTGCGGAATCTCGATCTTTCTGCTCACCCTGCGGTGCGTGGCAGCGCGCGTTCTCCCCAGGTTCACTGCGAATCCAGCGGCGTCGAAAGCAACCTTGCGCCTCGGCAGGTTATTCTCGAGCCACCTTATCGCACCCTTCTCGAATTGCGACTTTGGCTTCTGTGCCTGCTGCCTGAGATGCTTGGTAGAGTATTTTTCCAGCGGCCTGAAGAACAGGAACCGTGTGAGCACTACGAAGGCAACGAACACTCCAAGACCAAGGACATAATACATGCCGCTTCCCTGTGCCAGTTTTATTAGAGCCACGCCTATACCGTACTTAACCTGGTAGTTGCTGTTGCCTATGGAGAAGATCTCGCTTGTAACCAGGTAGAAGAGCCCTATGGACCAGGACAGTATGGACTGCTCCACAAGCCTGGGAAGGCACGCCGGCACATAAATCCTGCGCAGCTTCTTCCATATGTCGAAGTGGTAGAGCTGCGCCACCTCCTCGAATTCCTTTGGTATGGTGCGTATGGCCTCGTACACGCCTATTATCATGTTCCATACCATGCTAGTTATTATCAGGAATATGACTGCAGCGTTGACGCCGATGTATCCGGGAAGCACAGCTACGAATACGTATATCGCGAAAGGGAAGAAGGCAAGTATCGGTATTGTCTGCAGCACGTCTACCAGCGGCATGACGAGCTTCCCGGCTCTTGATGATGTGGCTATCCACACCCCGACAAAAATGCTTATGGCCACCGACGGTGCGAGCGCTAGGAACATCCTTGCCCACGAAACGGTTGTGTCTAGAACCAGCCGCAGAACAAGCCCTAGCAAATCCATAATTATAAGCGCCGACGAGCAAATATAAGTCTTTGCGTGAATTTATCTTATCAAACAGCGGCGTCATAGGAATGGGAGCTAATAGGCAAAATAGGACCAGTGCGCATAGAGCTAGGCGCATAGGGGCAGGGCGAAAAAGATCCGCAAAGCCCAGGGTATCAGAGCACCAGGGCAGTTCCGTACACGATATCGAGGACCTGCTTATAGGCATGCTGGTTGGGTGCAGACCATCACAGTCCAACGGCACTAGCATAGAGAACCTGATATACTCCACGACATCAAGCACTGCTGAGCTGGGGTACGATTTCGGGTTCTCTGTGGGCAGAAGCATGGCGTTCAAGCTGGGCAAGGAATCTGGCATATCATCGGTGCTTGACAGGATAGGGCTGAAGGACTCACTATACAACCCCTTCGTTGACGAGGTGATGATAACATCGATGCACAAGCACGGCCAGCGGGGCAAGCCAGGCCCAGGCGCAATACACATCTACGAGTCGGGAGTCATAGCCGGCTATCTGTCTGCATCTACTGGCATACGCATAAACGCGTCGGAGCGCAGGTGCGTATACTCCGGCTCAGGAGAATGCCAGTTCTCGGCATCATACGGCCCCAGGCACAATTTCTATCCTATAGGCATATCGCAGGTGATTGCCGGCATAGCCTCAGAGCTCGGGTCAAGCAAATTCGCGCGCCTGGATGACGGGTACTACAGGATGCTGGCATGCGTGCCGCTCCTGGATTCCAGGTTGTCCGAGCAGGTATCGAAGATAATGTTCATGACCGGCGAGAAGCTTGCCAGGTCCGGAGCGTCGATGTCAGTTGCTGTGGAGAATGTAGCAAACTATTTCGGGGCCTCAGCATCAAGCGAGAAACGGGGAAGGAAAAGCATTATAAGGCTGAGATTCGAAAGCTATAACTCGGCAAGGGCATTCGTCGCCATGCCTGCAGCCATAATCGCAGGCCTCTTCAATGCAAGAGGCATGTCTGCAAGGGTGGACTTCAGCACAAACAGCGACAGCACCTACACTGCCGTAATAGAAGCAACCAGGAAGATCTGATGGGAATACTTGACTCTGTACTTGGCCTGCTGCCGCACATAAAAAAGCCCGAGAGACCGCTATCGTTCAAGGACAAGCTCAAATGGACGGCCCTAATCATGGGGCTGTACTTTCTCATGTTCAGCACCCCTGCCTATGGGGTCAACTTATCTACCCTCAAGGAGCCTGTGCTGCAGCTGATCAATATCATATTCGCGGCCAGGACGGGCACATTGATAACCGTAGGCATAGGTCCAATAGTGCTGTCAAGCATAGTCCTGCAGCTGATACAGGGCACCGGCATACTGAAGATAGACATGACTGACCCGCAGCAGAAGGGCAGGTTCCAGGGGGTGCAGAAGCTCGCCGCAATCTGCATAGCAGTTGTGGAGTCCCTGATATTCACTCTTACCGGCTACGTTCCAATAGCAAGCCCAAGCTACTTTGGTGTAGTAGTAGCGCAGCTGGCCATAAGCGCCGTAATAGTCATATTCCTCGATGAGATGATGGTGAAGTACGGGCTGACATCCGGAATCAACCTGTTCATAGCCGGAGGCGTTGCATACTCGATTATTGCAGGCACAGTAGACATACTAATACCATCAGCAGCTACTGCCCTGGTTACTGGGGGGTCAGCAGCGCTTCCAAACGCCATACTGGCATTCGGCCCTCTGTTCTTCGCCATAATAGTCATGCTGGTGAGCATATACGCATACGATATGAAGGTGGAGCTTCCACTGGCATTCAGCCAGTTCAGGGGCATAGGCGGCAGGCTGCCCATACCATTCCTGTACGTCAGCGTGCTGCCGGTGATTCTTGCAACATCCCTTATAGTATCTCTTGGCGTCTGGTTCTCGTTCCTCGCCGGGGTCGGAGGTGCATGGGCCGGCGCCGCGCATTTCATAGCCTTCTACCAGCCTTCCACATCTTCCACCGGAGCGACCACAAACCAGCTATCCGGAGGATTGCTGTATCTAGTATCGCCTAACTTCCCTCTCCCATACGCCGCGCCTTACGGCATAGGCAGTTACAGCCAGTATTTCAACTACTTCTTCACCTCAAGCAGCAGGCTCTACATGCCCTGGGGGGGATTTGCGCTGGTTCCTGAATGGGCACACGTTATAACGTACACACTGATGCTTGTGGTGCTATGCATCATATTCGGGAAGTTCTGGGTTGAGATGACGGGCCAGAATCCCAAGAGCGTTTCAGAGCAGCTGCAGGAGGTCGGGTGGCAGATACCTGGCTTTAGGCGGGATCCTAGGGTAATGGAGGGAATGCTGAACAAGTACATACCTACCATAACTGTGCTGGGCAGCATATTCGTCGCCCTCCTTGCGGCGTTCGCCACTCTAACAGGCGCGATAGGCTCGGGAATGGGGGTGCTGCTTACAGTGGGCATAATGTACATGCTCTACCAGCAGCTGGAGAGGGACAAGATGCTTCAGGGAATACCTGCCTTGGACAACGTCCTCTCATGAGGTGGCGCCAGTGGACATGTCCGAATACCAGAGGAAGGCAAGGTCTACTGCAATATATCCCAAGAAGTACAAGCTGTACTATCCTGCAACCGGCCTCGCAGGGGAGACCGGCGAACTGCTCAACAAGATAAAGAAGAGGATGCGCGACAGGAAGAAGCTCGACAAAGAGGACATAATGGCAGAGCTGGGCGATGTTCTTTGGTACGTCAGCCAGGTTGCAACCGACATGGGTCTCTCACTAGACGAGGTCGCAAAGTACAACATAGCAAAGCTTAAGAGCAGGAAGATGCGCGGCAAGCTCAAGGGGAGCGGTGACAACAGATAGTTCAGTCACGTGAACTGGTAGTTGTTGTTCCACGTCCCTGAGAAGGAGTTGTTGAATATCTGCCCATTATTGTGGTTCCCGCTGTAGTCATTGGAATTGCCGTTGAGCGGCCACCATCCCACAAGGTTCTGCAGGTCCACTGGATCGCCTCCTATGCCCTCTATGTACAGCGCCTTTATCTCGTTTGCAGTGAGGGAGGAGTTGTATATCTGCACGTTGGCTATGCTTCCGTTGAACCATTCCGCTTCTCCATAGCCTGTCCGTCCAGGTGATATCGCCCCTATGCTGAGATTTGCATTGGAGTATGACAGCTGCCCTCCGGCATTGGTAGTGCCTATTGGCTTACCATCTGCATACCATGACTTGACTGCCCCATCCTGCGTGGTTGCAAGGAAGATCCACTGATTGAACGTGGCGTTTGGTATTGGGAAGCTCACACCAGTCCAGTCAGAGGATGTATCCCACTCCAGGCAGAATCCATTGTAGTTGCTTGGTGAGCATGGATGCGGGCTATTCTGATAGTCTATCTTCATCCCATACTGGCCTTCCTTGTCTACTATGTCGTGCCAAGGCGAGCCTATTATGTACACCCATGCAGTTATTGTTATGGAGTTTCCGTTTATATTAAGAGGGCTGGACAGGGAATTGGATCCTGGTATGTTTGAGAAGTCCCCGACACCAAATCCCTGCATCACAAATTCTGGGAGAGCATTATTGCATTGGCCCTGAAGGCTGATGTCGATCACCGATCCGATCCCATAGGGCCTGAACACGTTGCACGAACCTGGCTGCACTCTCACGTCAAACTGATTCCCGCCAAGTATTCCCAGCTCGAACAGGGCGACCATCACAACCACCACAACTAGTATGGCCCAGCCGTACGTCATGAGGTATTCCATGGCGGACTGGGACTTCTCCTTGCTGGGTTGCGCCGCAGCCTTCGCCTTCTTCATGCACATAAAGAGGGACCAGTGCTTAATAAAATGGTTTGTAGCGGCAAGTTTGCTGCCGTCCTGGCGAGCAATGCGCTCAAGCGCGCCCTGAGACCATCCTACTCAGCAGACGCAGTGCTTCTGCGCTATCGTGCAGGTTGAATCTGGCGTATGACTGCACAAGCCCTATACGTATTGTGTACGCCTCTTTTGGCAGGAGTCTGAACATGTCCTCATCGGTGTAGTCGTCTCCTATCGCAAGTATGAAGTCGCGCTCATGCTTGTTGACAAAATGCATCGCAGCGGTGCCCTTGTCGGATCCTGAGTTCTTTATCTCAATGATCTTGTTGCCCTTGTACACCTGCACATCTGCATTGGACGTGAGCTTGCTAAGACTGTCGAACAACTCGTCTATACGCAGCGATGCGAAATCAGACTCAGCCCTCCTGTAGTGCCATACAAGGGAGAATTCCTTTTCTTCCACATACGAGCCAGGCAGCCTGTCTGCATAGTCCTTGAGTATGGGCATTATCCTGGACTTCCACTCAGAAGTGAGCGGTCTTAGGAATCTCCATTCCGATCCCCTGTCCTTCACAAGGGCGCCGTGCTCTGCCACAAGAGAGATATCCATGTTGCCAAACCACCGCTCCAGGCTCGTCTTGCTCCTCCCGCTTATAACAACTACCTCATTGTTCTTGTCGCTGCTAATCGCCTTTAGTATGTCCAGAACCTGCTTAGTAGGTTCTGACTTGCGCAGGTCGTCTATGAGCGGCACTAGCACACCGTCGTAGTCCAGTAGGATCAGGGCCGTTCTGGACTTTTCCCAGCTTGATAGTAGCGGCGCCTCGTTTCTTCCCAGCAGCTTCGCATCGAATACGTCCTGGATCTCCCTGAGCCCATGGAGCTCCTTCATGAAATCCGTCCCCCACCTTACTATGTCATACGATCTTATCCTCTCCTGCATAGAGGCTATGCGCTGGGCCTGCTCCTCCGCAGGCATCTCCAGAGCCCTTGTCAGAGCATCACAGATGTCATCGGGATGGTAGGGGTTCACTATAACCGCATCGCCCAGCTCCTTTGCTGCGCCTGCCATTCCGCTGAGTATAAGCACGCCTGACTGGTCGACCTTGCTGGCCACGTACTCCTTTGCCACCAGATTCATGCCGTCGCGAAGAGGCGTTATCAGTGCCGCATCTGCTATGTTGTACAGTGCTATAAGCATATCCAGGTCTATGAACCTGTTCTGGTAGATTATCGGCG
>DAHVAU010000010.1 GCA_027314465.1 Microcaldota archaeon | reverse complement strand
AAGCAGGATGCTTAAGAGATATGGGCTGGAGCACATAGCCAAGATACTTATTGTGATTGGATTCTTGCTTGTTCTTCTTTCCTGGACTGAAGGGATTTATTATTACGGAATCACTACAGCTGGCAAGATGGCGCTGTTCATAGTGCCGTTAATATTCACATGTGTCTTGGTTGTTTTCCTTCTGATAATAAGATACAGATACACGTTATTTGAAAAATATCCATACCTTGTGAATCTTCCCTCAATCTTCTACCGCATTGGAGAGGGGAAAAAGGGCTTAGAGAACCAGAGTGCAACATTCAGCATGATATATACTGTGCATTCGTTGGTAATCGCCTTTCTAGGGCTCTTAAGTATGGTTCTGACGTTCAGCATAGGTTCAAGCATTCGGAGCAATGCGGCTTCTCCATTTCTATATGTATACCTGTCAATAGCTGCGGTTCTGGTCATATCGGTGTTCTTGCAGTACCGCAGGATTTATAGAAAGTTTGCAAAGTGAACCTCGGGAAGATCTGTTATTGCATTTTAACTCTGTTAATGTCTTTGTTGAATGGCCTTATGAACACAAAACTTTTCTTCGGATCCCGGTTTATAGCATCTGCGATCTTCTTGAAATGCTACTCCTTCGTGCCTAAGTGGTGTTTAAGGTCTGTGGGTCTTATCTAAAAATGTTTCACGCCCTGGATTGAAGGAAGCCGCTCCCCAGGGCTGCGCTGCGGACAGATACCTTCGTTCGCAGTCTGCGATACGCGCATCACGTACTGCCAGGTTTTAATACTATCTACTGAGGAATAGACTCGTGGCAGGTTTAATGCGCCCAATGTATGTAGTTGTCGTCATCGCGGCTGCGCTGCTTGCCGTGGCAGCATACATGGTGATGCATAGCTCAGCCACGCCTCCAGCGCAGCAATCCCCTTCGCGCACGTACTCGCAGGCGTTCTGTGTCAACGGCCTTCCGGCCACCGGCGCCGCGCTAAGTCTGGCCCTATCAAACGGCGTGCGCTGCTTCAGGACAGATATCGCGTTCACTCCAAGCGAGATCGGATTTGTGGCTAATGCAACTGCATCTGGGGCACAGTATCTGGGCATACTCGATTATGATACGCTGGGCGCCCAGCCATCGCAGAGAGGATGCCTATCAGGGTGCAACTGGACCATTGCTGCATGGAATGCAAGTGTATCAAAAGCCATTGCGAAGTACCCTGAAGTGCATGAATGGGAGATATACAACGAGCCTCTCGCCAGCCTGTTCATGAGCGGCTATGACAATGGGAGCGCGCTCAACTACTTCAACATGATACGTAGCGCTTCCATGATAATAAAGGCAAGGGAGCCGAACGCCACAGTGGTGTGCTTCGGTGGAGCAGAGCTCTTCCCTGTGCAGCAGGTGGAGCAGGAATACTCTTTCTACAAGAAGGTATGGCAGTACGGCGCGTCGCGATACTGCGACGCGATATCCATACATGTGTACAGCCTTCCGCTCTACAGCCTCAACCAGTCCGTAGGCGCCAACTACACGCTTGGCATGCTGTATAACCTGACACTGAATCTCTACGAGAACATGACTGGTAAGCCCGTCTGGATAACTGAAACAGGCATAACATCCAATAACTTCACCGCAGGGCTCAACCTCTCTGAGCAGAAACAGGCCTCGTTCCTAGCCCAGGATCTTGGTTTTTTCTCGAAATACGCATTCGTGAAGCGCATATACTGGTTTGACTTCTCGGATTCGACAAACAATGGACAGGACTACGGGCTTCTAAACAGCACCATGCAGCCCAAGCCCTCGTGGTATGCATTCCTTGGCTTTGTGCACAACTCAACTGCCACATCCTGAGATTATAGCCATCTGCCGCATGCCGTGCCCTACTGCCAATTGCCCTACCTGAAAGCGTCTGCCCACACTACCTGCGTATAAGCGCAGATAGCGCTCCGGTGCTATTTGTTGCTGTCGAGCCGCCGGACCCTGCTGCCGCGCTCTGCCATGAGGTAGTGAAATCCTGTCCGTTCTGAAGCGCAGAAGGCACAGAGAGCGCCTGCTTTGCAGAGTCAATCATGATTATCTGCTCGTAGGGCAATGAGCCGAACGGCACATTTGTGCCATTCACTGTGGCGCTTGCACCGGTGAATGATGCAGTGCCATAGTCAGCCAGCGGTGTCAGGGTGCAGTTGCTCCCCAGGTCCTGTGTGCCTGTGCACACTCCAGGCCTTTCTTCGATCACCTCTGCGCTTAGCTGCATTGAGCTATACGTCTGGTCTATAGAGAAGCTCTTACCAGTCGTCGCATCTGTAATGGATAGCGACCAGATATTCTGGGATCTGTTTATTAGCGCCACGCTGGCGCTTACGGTGTCGCCAGGGCTCACTGCCAGGCTCGTTATCGGCACCATAAATCCAGGAAGCTCCTGGTACCATGCGAAGTAGGCGTTGTTGTACCCTGCCGCGTTGTATCCGGTGCCTATCTGTATCAGGGTAGAATCGCTGTTCCACCCGCCTATTCCTACCCACTGCACTGCAGCTGCAGTGCTTCCTGATACTGCTGTGTTTACTGACTGCACAGTCCAGCTGGCACTGGCCGAAGTGACCGTGCTCTGGGGCGAATTGAGGTTTGAATAGGCTATGTATCCGGACCAGTTGTAAGTGTAAAGCGCAGGATTCTGCTGGGGAGTTGTAGTCGTTGTCGGAGTCGTCGTTGTGGTAGTTGGCAGCGTAGTTGTGGTAACCGGAGTTGTTGTGGTAGTGGTGACCGGCGTTGTGGTGGTAGTTGTGGTAACCGGAGTCGTTGTGGTAGTGGTGACCGGTGTAGTTGTGGTAGTTGGCAGCGTAGTTGTGGTAACTGGCGTTGTGGTGGTAGTTGTGGTAACTGGCGTAGTTGTGGTAGTTGTGACCGGAGTTGTGATGGCAGTGGACGGCGCGATCTGAGCCGGGCTTACCAGTCCTGGCCCTATTGCAGGTTCTGGCTGCGTTGTTACTGCAGGCCCAGGCGCCGCGCCTGCAGGCGCACTCTTGTGCACAGGGTCAGATGTGTTCTTTGTCGTAACTGCGACCACCACTGGGGCAGCGACTTTTATGCGCGTGGAATCTGAGCTCCTCATGTTAAGGCGGTTGCCCATGTATACTGCAATGATCTTATGCTCCCCCTGGGTGTCGCCCTTGTAGGTTATAGTGCATACCTGTTCCCTGCCTCCCACCACGCAGTGCTTATCGAACAGTCTGCCCGACTTGTCAGTCCTGAATATGAGCGGTCCTGCAGGCGCATGCCCATGGGTCATAGCCCTGCACGCCATAGGGCTGCCTATCTCCATATCCTTTGCTTCGTAAGGCTTGCATGATATGCTTGTTTCTGTGCGGTCCCTGTGTACTGCTGCAATTGAAGCTGACGAGGAATCGCTAGTGTTTGCCGTACCAAACGAAGAGGCAGCAAGTCCTGCCGATACTACGGCCAAGGCAATGGTTCCCCTGCTGCGTATAGCCATTATTATACCTAGATATCTGGATAAAGTTTCCTCATTTATAAAGGTTTCTCTAGGCAAGGCGTTGCTCAAAAAGAAGTGCTTGCTCCCAAAGTCTTAAATCTGCTCCTTTAGTCTGGCTCTTTAAGTCACTTCTGGGGCAAAATCTGCAGCACACCCAAACTTATATACTGGCGCGTAAGGATTGGATAAGCTTATATTGGTTAAAAGACGAGAACTGGTTTAAGGTGTTTAACAATGAAGACTTACGGGGGATCTGAGCACGCGATACTACTTGATGTTATAGTTGCAGCAATACTTGGAGCCATAAGTGCGCTCTTTGGCGGCGTCGGCACAGGCGCGGCTGTTGCAATAATAGTATTCCTTGTGCTGCTATCGATGTCCATAAGGATAATAAGCGAATGGAACAGGATGCCTGTTCTAAGGCTTGGCAGGTACAACGGCATAGTGGGGCCGGGACTGGTCACCATAATACCCTTGATAGAGACCACTCCGCAGTCAATAGACCTCAGGGTCATAAGCACCGCATTCAGCGCTGAGCAGACATTGACAAAGGACAATGTTCCTGTCAATGTCGATGCAATCCTGTTCTGGCAGGTGGAGGACCCTGAGAAGAGCATACTCAACGTGCAGTCGTATATGGACTCGGTTCAGCTGGCCGCACAGACTGCTCTAAGGGATGTTATAGGCAAGAGCGCTCTCTCGGATATGCTTGCCGGAAGGGACATTATAGGCAAGGACATACAGGTGCTAATAGAGTCAAGGGTTGTGGTGTGGGGCATAAAGGCGATATCAGTTGAGATGAGGGACGTGAGGATACCGCAGGACCTTCAGGACGCAATGGCCAGGGTTGCAACATCGCAAAGGGAGAAGGATGCCAGGATAATACTTGCGGAATCAGAGTCCCTTGCTGCAGACAAGATGCTGGAGGCCTCTAAGAAGTACCAGAGCGACCTATACGCAATGCAGCTCAGGTCACTCAACATGATGTACGAGATGAGCCTCAACGGCAAGAACCTCATGGTGTTCGTGCCTACTGACAGCAAGGGCTTTAGCATACCCACCCCGCTGGGCATCATGGGCATACAGGAAATGGCAAAGCAGAACACGCAGCGCAGGCTTGCCGAGCAGCCGGGCAACTCAAAGGACAAGGCCCAGGCGAAGCAGAAGAGGCAATGAAGAAGCACGCCGGGGATATCAGACTCAACCATCTCACTACGCAAGAGGAGCGCGTGATAGTGAACAGGGGCACGGAGTTCCCCTTCACTGGCGAGTACGATAACTTCTTTGAGCGCGGGACTTACATATGCAGGAGATGCAATGCCAAGCTGTACAAGTCAGAGCGCAAGTTTAATGCACACTGCGGCTGGCCTGCCTTCGACGAAGCCATACGCGGGGCTGTGAAGGTTCACGAGCCAGCGAACCTTCTTGGCGGCTATGAGATAGAGTGTGCGCACTGCGCCGCCCATCTGGGCCACATATTCAAGGGAGAAGGGTTCACAAAGACGAATGTGAGGCACTGCGTCAATTCAATATCGATGCGCTTCGTTCCTGAACAAAACAGAAAAAAGAAGAAATAGCAAGGCAGGCAAGATAATGCCTGCCTCACACTACTCATGCGTAAATCCTTGCCACTACGTTTACGGTGCCATTGTAAGGCCCGCTGCCAACCGTCATGAGCATGGGCCTGGAGTAGCCTTCACACGTGGCTATGGTCATCCAGTACGTCCCCTTTGGCGCGCTTCTGCCAACGTTCAATGTCGTGCCGAACGTGAAGTTCTGCGTGGACATCGGGTAGGGTTCGGTGTAGTTCATTGGAGAATACGAGATATTTATTCCAGGGGTGGCGTAACTCGTCAATGCCACTGAGCTGTTGCCGCCTCGTCCTTCATGCGCAAAAGACACGAGGTTTGATAGCGTGAGCGTCTGCGGTTCCACTGCATTGGAGTTGCCGGGCAGAGGTGCAACATGCACTGTGTATCTTATTGTGCCACTGCTGCCAGGCGCGATCACAAGATCGGTGTAGTTGGATACTTCATACTGCGCGAATCC
>DAHVAU010000008.1 GCA_027314465.1 Microcaldota archaeon | reverse complement strand
TTCTTGCTGCCTTTCTTATACAGTCCACCGTTAACTCCAGGAAGATGCTTCGTTCCCGTGGTTATGTTCCAGTACTGCATGTTCTGTGCGGCTGCGTTCTTGAACTTCCAGCCGAATACTCCGGCATAGAAATTTCTCAGTTTTTCGGGATCCCTTGCAGGAATCTCAAAATGCGATATCTCGTGCGTTGCTTGTTTCATTTCACTCCTCCTCTTACAATTACTATATACTTATTTACACTAATATATAAAGCTTTGCTAATTTATATAATGTTTTAGAATCTAAAGTATTTGATACGAAGTGTTATATATTATGCAGTTTAATTTGTAACTTGCAAAGAGGTACAGGCGACTGGTATGGTACTAATAAGGGGAATTCTGGAGATGCTGCAGCTTGCCGATGACAATGGACCAAAGTCATTCAACGATTTTACAAAGATAATGATAAAGAACAGGCGACTCAGCTCTGCCACTGTCTCCAAAAGACTCTCCGAACTCATCACCGCAAAGGCATTGGAGGAGGTAATAACCAAGTCCAAGAGCGGAAGGAGGGTAATCGCCTACAAGACCACCGAAAAGGGCAGGAAAGTGGTGGAGCATGCGAGGTTACTTCAAGAGGCGCTTGCTTTCTCGAAAAATAAGTAAGTGCGTCTCACACCTGACCAGTAGTCCATCCTATTTTTGCACCAACGCTATGGTTTATATTCGTTGTTTAAGTGCGCTTTTGGCATCGTTTGACACCAAAGGAGTAGCGCACTTTAGGCAGTATGTCCTGTGCCTCCAAATCGTTAATAACGTCGGATGGTGCTGGTGTCAGTTATCTCAAGAAGGAGCTGAAAACGGCAATGGAACAGTTGCCTAAACCTCGTTTGGATGTGAGCAACCAGATATTATATAAAACGTGGCTCTGTAGAAATGCTGAAATTATGTTAGACATTTCCTTAGGGCATGTTTCATAGAAATGAACGGTTTTATAGAAAGAGTCATTATGATAGCTGCCCCGGAGTTGCGAAGGAAGGGATTTCTACAAAGCCTCTACCGTGGGTTTTGCTCCAGGTATCCAGCGCATCATGTCGAACTCCTTGCGCACGTCAAGATTCCTAATAGGGAAGTCCCCCAGTAACACTTTTCCTATGGTCCCTGTAGTAGCTCTTACGTCATGCTTTCTGAACCTTCTCCTGTAATATCTTACCAGATGGTCGTATCCTGTCTTGTAGTCGTCATACGCACCCACGAAGAAGAAGTCGTAACTCCCTATCAGCTGCCCTGAGAAGAGGCATCTGCTTACTAGCGGCATCTTGTCATCAAGAAGCGAAACCTCCTTCCTCATTGCCATTGCGTCGTTCTCAAATCCCTCTGCCAGCCGGTACTTTCCAAAAAGGGAGAGTAGGGACATCTGCGGCGGATTAGTCATTACCATCGTGAATCGCTTTATGTACCCGCTCTTCAGGAGCTTCTTGAAGTTGTAGGCAAGGGTATTTGGCTTCATTTTCAGCCGCCTAGACATCTCGCTGAAGGACATCCTGGCGTTCTCGTTCAGCAATAGGAGTATCTTCTTGTGTGCATCTGGTACCTGCAGCCTGTCGAGCAGGGAGTTTCTGAGAGGGAAGAACCCCAGATGTATAAATGCCAAGTCTGAAGACTGCCATAGAGGCTTGTATTCAGAGAGAGATACCTGCGTGGTCTTGTCCCAGTAGACGTATTCGTTCGAATTTTCCGCATTAGCGTATATCAGAAGGTCGTATGTGCCGTTTATTACTGCCGCAAGCTGCGGTATGTGGGAACTGCTTAGAACTCTTTTTATATCCTCCTGACGTGGTTTTTTTGCGAATTTCACCAGTATCATGTGAGGGTTGTTCAGGTTGAGTCTCTCCTCATCGAATTCGACAGTGTACTTGATGCCGAACTCCTTTTCGGCCTTGTTGATATAATTTTCAACGGTCTTCCTTGATACATTAAGCTGTTTTGCCATCTCAGTTACCGACATCCTAGAATCCTGGGATAGCATGCGCGTGACCTTTCTAAGCATTATGTTTGACACTTCGTTGAATTTGCTCTGGAATTCGTAACTCTCCATGCGCGTATCTCTCAGGCAAAGCATTTATTGGTATCTGGCAGATATAGCAAATAAGCAAATATCTGTAATAAAATTGCTATTTTGGAAAGCATATTTAAAATCCAAAGCCCCATTCTAAGTCATGGAGATAAAGCTGAAGGCATATTTCTGCCTTTTTGCGTCATTGCTGATTGGATCGTTCACTCCGGTACTGCTAGTGCTGACACGAAACACCAACGCCTTTGAACTCTTCCTAATAGCTGAATTGATAAGCATACCAATTGGCCTTGCGCTGGTTTCAAAAACAGGTAAGATGGACTCCCTAAAAGGGCTCCTGAACGACAGGAAGAAGCTATTCTATGTATTCATAGTCGCACTACTGATATACATTCCTTTCGAATATGGAATTGCTTATGCAGAACATTTCATAAGTGCGTCCCTTGCAATCGTACTGTTCAGGCTAAATCCACTCCTCATGCTTCTGTTTCTCCCCGTCCTGCTTAAAGAGAGACTAAGCAGGAGGCAGGTAGCTGCCCTGCTGATTGCGTTCCTAGGCATCCTTATGGGGGTGGGCCAAGGAATTGTTCCGAGCGTGGTAGGTGGCCCCAATCTGCCCATAATGCTCTTTGTAGTGGTCCTTGCCCTGGGCTACGCACTGGCAAACGTGATAATAAAGTGGCAGATGATAGACAACGACGTATTCATTTCTGCCTCGGCCTTTATACTTGCGGCATTTTTTGCTGGTGCACTTGCAGTAACAGGCTTCCACCTCGCACCCATGAATGCAACTGACATATTCATAATAATCTGGCTTGGGATAACTAACATCTTCAGTTTCTGGATGTTCCTGTACTCGTTTAAGGTTCTTAAGACCACGATAGTCACAAACACATACCTATTATCGCCATTCTTCACCTTCGTATGGGCATATGCACTGTTCGGCGAGGCCATACAGATATATTACATTGCCATAGCGGTCCTGGTAAGCCTTGGCATAGTGATACAGAGAAACGATAAAAAGGGCGGCTCATATGCTTCCAGGAATGCCTCCAGCCAGCACTTTGTAATATTCGATGTTACTGGTGCCTTCTCCAGGACCAACACTGAACCAATAAAAGGCATCATAAATTCAGGGGGCAGGGTGCTAGCGACAAAGTTCCACTCGTCGAATTTTGAGGATGCACGTCAGACCATCTACAGTCCAAAATTTGCCAATGTTTATACGGGCGATGAGAAGTCACTCGCGCAGGAGGCAGGGTTTGTTAAGGACGTGCTTGGTGCAAAGGCAGATGATGTAGTGGTAATCAAGGCTGGACCTACTCACGAAGGTGAGGTATTCTTCGAGGAACTGAATAAGACCATACTGCGAGGAAGTAGCGAATAAGCAAATGTCTGTAATAAAATTGCTATTTTGGGAAGCATATTTAAATAAGAAAGTCCATAATAGGTAACTGGGTCAGGGGTATGGTGCAGGCAATGATACTAACTGCTCTTTTTGTGCAACCCATCCCAAATGCATTACACAAATGCATCTATCCCTGTCCCACCCATCCCATTTAACGAATAGGGTGTGGGGACAAGAAATCTGACCGCCTTTTAAGGCGGAGATGAATCGTCTCCGCAATTCAGCAATAAGTAAACCTCTTTCTTCAGAAGAAGTATCAATGGCACACCGCCAGGATTTTTACGCTACCAGACGCTGCCAGAGACCAGAAACAATGGTAGTGAAACGGCTATAAATATAACCCACAGTGTTGGCTTCAACCAACCCGCCCCAAACGGTGCCCGAAGTGCAGGCACGATGCACTGCAAACCCCGGAAATTGCAGAAGAAATGAAGCAGATCAGTATGCAAATTACCTCTGAGCAACCAAATACTATATAAAACGTGAAAAATGTGATGCATTAATTAAAGATGCAATAAAACCTTCCCCGCAACAAGCCAATCGCCTAATGCTGCGCTAGATGCAGGCAGCGAACCTGAGACTGCAGACTCTACCACGCTAGATGTAGTAAATGACGACTATAAATTATCTTCATTAGTGCAGATGTAGCTATACAAAGGGGATCTGGACCTACTTGGGCGGTCCCTGGGCTTTCAACTGCCTTTTGCGCTGCAAAAGGATTACTTAATAAAGGCGATTGTTTAAATAATTCTCAGAGAGTGTAATAACATGAAAGGAAAAGTAAAAATGTTCAATTCCGAGAGAGGATTTGGATTCATAACGGGAGAGGATGGAAAGGATACCTATTTCCACAAGACATCGGTAGAAGGCGGAGCAACGCTTACAGTAGGCGACTCGGTGGAATACGAGGTTGAGCAAGGAGACAGGGGCACGCGCGCAAAGAACGTCAAAAAGATATAATCGCGCTGCATAGAAGCCACTTGGCTTTACATCTGACTGGAAAGTGGCCTAGCTGTGCTTTTATTGTTACTTGACGTCGGAGGCAAATAAACCCATTCTTTAATCTTTCGCTACTCTGTAAAAGATTAAAATAGCTCAATGCGAATGCATACTGATGTCCTTTGTTTCAAATGTTGATGGCCTTGAGCTGTACAAGTTCTCCGAGTTCCCTGTAGTTGTAGGGAACAGGGAGAGCAGCATGGCACTATGCGTGGTATGGCAGAGCCTTGACAGAGTTATGGCCAACAACCCTGACCTAAAGGAGAAGTTTGCGCTCATAGGCAACCTCAGGTCGCCTTTCGGGGTCAACATTATTCTGTACAATCTTGCACTCAATCCTACCATAAAGCACCTTGTGGTGTGGGGTCCTGACAAGCTGAGCAATACCAACATAGGTCTGATCGGCAAGTCTGCGCTTCTTGGACTGTGGAATAATGGCTTCAACGAGGAGAGGGGGATAAAAGGCACTAATTTTAGACTGGTCAAGGAGATTGATGGGATAGTGCTTACAAAGATGCTGGATAATGTAAGGATCTATGAGAGAAGCACAAGCCAGGCACTGGATCTGTCTGACATAGATGCTCGCAATAACGGGAAGTACATGGAGCCGGTGAGGTTCAAAGAGTTCATCCCAAGGGCTCCGGACCTGCTGCCTTCAGAAGGCTTCACGTACCTTATCAGGGATAAGAAGGGCGCAGATGCATACCTGCAGCTGCTCTACCACATATGGAGATACGGGAGGAAGACGCCGATAAACAAGGACGGCGAGGATGTCAAGGAATTGCGCGGTACTGTTGTTGTAGTGGAAAGCGAGGATCCTTCTGAGGTGTACCTGCCTGACTGGCTTGTCTCATACAAACCTCTGGCAGTGTCAAAGGAGAATCTTGACAACTACTATAAGACGCAGTTCGCCCCTGACTTTTACAGGAAAGAGGTATTCGAAGGAATCTACAAGTTTGAGAGGCCAAAAGACTACCCGTACATGTACACTGAGCTGATAAATGCGTTCCCAAGGCCGCAGGGCACTGATGAAAAGGTATTCCGTCTTCTTGAGAGCGCAGGATACGAGAGGGCAAAGGACTTCCTTGTCTTTAATTCATACCTCGGCAAGCAAGACACGGACTCTATGGTAAGGGATGTAGAGCAGAAGATCTCCGGAGACACTGAGAGGATATCAATTCTTCTTGAAGGGCTGATGCCAGTCACTGACCAACTCTCAAATGCAATAGAGCGGATAAAGCAGACCGAACCGGATCTTGACAAGGAGATAATACTGTGGGATGTAAGATACCACTCAAAGCTTAAGGGTGGAAGGCCGTGCCTTGAGAAGCTCTCGTTCTCGGTACGTGACGGGACCGTAGATGTGCATGCCTTTGTCAGGACACACGACATAGGCATGGCATGGTTCCATAATTTCTATGGGATAACGAAGCTGCTGGACAGGGTCACGAAGCAGACCGGCAAAAAGCCAGGCTACATAATAATAGAATCGCAGTCGGCCCACATCTACCAGAGGGACTGGGAGAGCATTGGACAGCTGATCAAGGCAAGGATCGATGAAGCCCCGATAAAGATGTACTTTGACCCGGAGAGGGATACCGATCCCCGTGGGCTTGTGAGCATAAACGTCGCCGGCAACATGATAAGGCTGAAGCTGCTCAATCCAAAGACCGGAGAGACCATACTTGAGATGGAAGGGAATACTGCCAGGCAGCTGATATACAAGATAAAGCACTTCGGCATAATCTCAAGAGTTGACCATGCTGCCTTTGTGGGCTCGGAGCTGGCAAAAGCAGAGATGTGCATAAAGCTCGGAGTGGATTACAAGTACGATACTGCTATAGAGCTTAAGAACGGAGAGAGGCTGGTAAGCTAAGACAGCTGCAGCTAGGGAAGGTCGGCCTCTGCGAACTCCATGCCAAATCCCTCTGCAATTACTGGCTTGGCGTTCGGATTAACCTTCAGCCTGAGCACTATGAATATTGTTAGTATGCTAAGCAGTTCAGCTACTATGAATGCATTGCGGTATCCAATTACTGTAGCAGCCTTCGCCGGCATGCCTGCAGGGGTGGTTGCAGCGGCTATTGCGACTAGTACTGCCAGTCCGATAGGGAATCCTATTCGCTGAGATGTTGTGACTAGTCCAGTGGCGAGCCCTTCCTCGCCTTGTTTGATGCCTGATACTGCGGCAAGGCTCAGAACCGGGAAAGCTATGCTCGCACCAAGTGCCCAGAGCACCGTGCCGGGCAGGATGCTGAGATACCCTCCCTGCACGGATATAGGTATTAGCAGTGCAATGCCTATGGCTATTAGGATCGCAGATCCTACCATGGCTTTCTTGGGCCCTATGCGCTCTATTATCGGATTCAAGCCCCATCCCCCTATCACGAAGAATATCAGCGCAGGAGGAAGGAATCCAAGGCCCGCGTAAAGAGGGCTGAAATCAAGGACCTGCTGCATGAATACAGTCACCAGCACACCAAGCCCTCCAGAAGCAACGGCCATGACCAGCACTGCAGCATTGGAATTGAGCACCATTCCCTGCCTTGCGAAGCCAAGCGGCATCAGGGGTGCCCTGGAGCGAGATTCTATGTACACGAAAACTGCAAGCGCAGCCACTGCAAGGATCAGCGGTATGATCGTCTGCAATGAATACAGACTGCCTGCTGAGGCCACAGTGAATGCATATACTAGAAGCATCAGGCCTGCAGTCAGTGTCACTGCTCCAGGAAGATCCAGGTGCCTATTCTCAGATCTACCTGGAGCCTCAGGCAGGTACTTGTTTATGAGCAGCGCCGCAACTATGCCTATGGGCACGTTTATGTAGAATACAGATCTCCAGCCAAGGAACGCTGTGAGGAAACCTCCTGCAAGTGCCCCTGCGGCGAATCCTGCAGACAGCACTGCCATGAATATGCCCATCGCCCTGTTCCTGCTCTTGCCCTCAGGGAATAGTATGATGAATATGGAAAAAGCAGTCACTGATGATATGGCTGCGCCAATGCCTTGGACTGCGCGAAGCGCAATAATAAGCGTCAGCGACGGCGCCGCGCCTGCGAAGAACGATGACAAGGTGAATATCACTATGCCTAACATGAAGAGCTTTTTCTGCCCGTATATGTCACCTGCCCTACCGCTCAGCATGAGAAAGCCAGCCATGGTAAGGCCATAGGCGCCTATGATCCACTGCACTTGCGCAAGCGATGTGCTGAACGCAGTCTCAATTACAGGCAGAGCTACGTTCACTACTGAGAAGTCCATCACATCCAGAAATACTGCGATTATCACCAGCGCGAATATCAGGCTCGTATGCGATGCATGCCCTTTGCCCTGAGTCTCAGCGCTGTGCCTAGGCCCCTCTATAACATCAACCTGCTCAACTCCAATAATTGCCACAGCTCCCTATTAAATAGGGCCGGTATCCTTTGCAGCCATTCCGAGGCAACAACTGGGATTTAAATATGCAACTGTTTACTATATAGATAGGATATCCTATAGTCTACGCTCGGTCCGGGCGCACACACTTCCTCATATTGAACAACCCAGCTACGCTGATAAATATGCTTGAAAACAAGCCTGTGCACGAGAACATAATCCTGGCGGTGCTGCTTGTTGCAGTGCTGATGGCATCCATAGACTCTACAATAGTACTTCTCGCATTCCCTGCAATAGTCACGTCACTGCATTCCAACCTGGCGACCATAATCTGGGTAATACTGGTATACATGCTCGTCAGTGCTGTGGCTACAACGCAGTTCGGCAAAGTTGGCGACATATACGGCAGGAGCAGGATATTCATAGCCGGGCTTGGGGTATTTACCATCGCTTCGTTCCTATGCGGCATAGCCCCTACTGACCTGTTCCTGATATTCTTCAGGGCGATACAAGGCATCGGCAGTGCAATGGTGTCTGCAACAAGCGGTGCCATAATAGCAGACACATTCGAGAGGCACAGGATAGGCAGGGCATTCGGGTTCACTGCCATGGCCTTCAATGTGGGGGCAATACTTGGAATAGTCCTTGGGGGCTTCATAACCACTTTCATAGGCTGGCAGTACATCTTCTTCATAAATGTGCCTATAGGTGCTGTGGCGTTCTTTTTGGCAATGAGATACATACACGACAAGCAGACCTTTAGTGCAAAGCTTGACATACGCGGGATGGCCCTTCTGGCAATCGCCCTGTCGGCATTGCTCTACGGCGGCATAGAGTTCGCCTCTGTAGGGGCAACAGTGCTAAATGTGAGTTTTGTCATAATAGGGGCCATACTTTGCGTGGTGTTCTACCTGGCAGAGAAGAGGTCAAAGAGCCCCACGATACATTTCGACATGTTCTCAAATGTGGTGTTCAGGAACTCGATACTGGCATCGCTTCTTCAGGGCATGGGTTTTCTTGGAGCGGTATTCATGCTGATAATGTATCTGCAAGGAGTACGCGGCCTGAGCCCTCTTGCAGCATCCCTGCTTCTTGTGCCTGGCTACATAATCAGCGGAATACTTGCCCCTTACATGGGCAAGGTATCGGATAAGCGAGGAGCGGGCATTATAGCCACTGCCGGCATAATACTGCAGATAGTTGGTATAGTTGTCTACATTTTCCTAAACGCAACATCTTCGGTGTATATGGTGGTGCTTGGCTCCATAATAACCGGCATCGGAGGCGCAATGTTCTGGCCTGCAAACAGCAGCGCAGTCATGGCGCATGCTGATCCGCAGAAGTTCGGGGTTGCATCAGGCCTCATGAGGCTCTTTGCTACAATGGGGATGATGGGAAGCTTCATAATAGTCTTCGTTGTAGCCGCGCTGTCCATACCGCGCTCCCAGGCGTTCCAGATATTCGTTGGCACGTCGTCGATATCGAGCGGCCTTGCGTCAAGCTTCATGACTGGCATGCGCTATTCATTCATAGCAATGGTGGTGCTTCTGGTAATAGCAGGCATAATCTCCATAACCAGGGGCAAGGAGGACAGATCTCAGCCTACGGATGCAGGCAGATCAGACAAACCTTAGCATTACGCCAAGTCCGAAGGCATGCGTGCCTTTTCTGTGTGCGTGAACAGCACAAAGCTTCCTTCGTTTATTACTGTGGGATGGACAGGAAGCCCCACCATGGCGCTCTTTATAACATTCCTCTGCTGTGTTTGAGGCTTTGATGGCGATGCGCCAGCACTCCGATCACTGTCTCTGCATGAATAAGCAAAAGCGAAACAAAAGCGAAACATCAACGAACATATATATAATTCACGCAGTATAGTCCATCTGATTTAGATGCCAAAGCAGGGGGCGACAAAAGAGGAGATACTCAAACTCATATCTGAAGGGGAGAAGACCCTAAGCGGGATAAGCATGAAGCTGTCCCTTGCACCATCCACTGTGAGCAAGCACATTCACGACCTCGAGGCAGCGGGCCTGATAGAGCAGGAGGACGATACGCACATAAAGAAGTGGAAGTACTACAGGATTGCGCAGCGCAATGATTCTGACACGGATATAAGGAACTACAACATGGGGGAGGGAATCAGTTTCAACAGGTTTAACAAGGGAATGGTTCTTGCTCTTGTTGTGGTATCGCTGCTGTCAGTATTTGCCGCTGCAGCAATCCTCCAACCAAACCAATCCTCTGCAGTGGCTTATGTTCCAATAGGTATCACGGACCCGCCACAGGTTCCGTACGGCACCCAGGCGCTGTACATAAACTACTCGTCGCTGGCAGTTCTGGTTAGCAATTCAACGTCATCTTCATGGATCAACGTGAATTCCAGCGGCACTCTTGACCTTCTCGGCCTGGTTAACCAGAGCCAGGTTATAGGCAGTGTTCCACTTCGCGCATCGCAGCATATAAAGGCCATAGCGTTCAACATAACATCGTCCAGCATAGTCATAGGGAATGTGACGTACGGGGTTCATGTGCAGGGTAGCCGGATCAGCGCAGATCTTGCCCAAGGCACCAAGCTCAATTCATCGTCAGGGATACTGATAGACTTCTTCCCTGTAGTAACTCCAATATACACGCAGAATTCAACTTCGTTCATTATGCTGCCTTCTATGAAGGCCATCACGTTCCCAAAAAATGACATAGCGACGCAGGCTGGCGGATATATTACGCAAAAGCAGCCCATACCAGAACCGTATGCCATAATGCTAAGGCCTCTTAATGACAGCGTGTCCGTATCGAATCCGGCTCTCTTGGTGAGTGGAAACACCATCTCCCTGAACGCATACGTGCAGAATGATGGGGCTTACAATGTAACTGTGCTATGTGTAATGCTTACCCAGAAACCACGCATCGCGTGGCAGTCCAACCAGATCCAGCCATACTCGTATGGGGCCCATACGATTGTAGGTCCGGTGCATGGAACAATGCGCGTTAGCGGCTGGTACCATGAGTATAACAACACCATAGACATAAACGCTGATGGGGTATATACTGCCGGAAGCTACTACGGTGCACGCTCTGTACAGATTGTCCTTAACCACACGGTAAACGTCATAACCATAAACACCGGGTCCGAATTGCCCACAGGTCACATGTTCTTCAGAGAGGGGGTACCATATGCATCAGAACTCTTCTGGCTCAACCTTGTAGTGGGTCGTAATGGCACACTGCTAATGCCACAGTATCCGATCCCAACGCGGTATGGGGGGATAACAGGGCCGCCAGGATACACTCTTGCAGCGCACTCTGGGAAGGAGTTCTCGTATAACGGAAGCTACGTGTCACTGCCATGGCAGATAGCGCAGATCAGTGGCAACTATACACTTGTTGTAGTTACTGACAGGGGAATCGCCTTGGCCAATATAACTGCAACTTGAGGATTCTTTGGGTTGGCAAGATGACGTTAAAGGAATTCATTCCAGTTGTGGCCCTTATAGCAGTAAGCATGGCGCTGCTGCTGTGGTAGCGGCTCAGCGGATGCTATCCGCCACAAACTTTCCCACATCGGAGCAGCCGCTTCTGCCGCCGATATCCTGTGTCTTGATGTCCCTGGCTATGGACTCTAGCACTGCATTCTCAACAGAGGCTGCTGCCTTTGGGTAACCCATCCATTCAAGCATCATCTTCACAGATAGTATTGTTGCTATTGGATTGACACTGTCCATGCCTGCATACTTGGGAGCGGAACCGTGCACTGGTTCGAACATAGCATAACCATCACCGATGTTTGCCGAAGGCCCTACTCCTATTCCTCCTACCAGCATAGAAGCTTCGTCTGATAGTATGTCGCCAAAGAGATTCTCGGTGACTATCACGTCATAGGTCTCGGGCTTCTTTATGAGCCACTGCGCCATTGCGTCAACGTGCGCGTCGTCCACTGCAATCCCTCTGAATGACTTGGCGGCATCGTATATTGTGTCCTTGAAAAGCGCGTCAGACAGCTTAAGTATGTTGCCCTTGTGTACTATTGTCAGGTGCTTTTTCCTGGTGCTAGCAAGCTTGAGGGCGAATTTTCCTATCCTCTCGCTGCCCTTCCTGCTTATAACCCTCAACGCTATTGCGACATCTTTGTCCGGGGCGAATTCAAGCCCTGAGTACATGCCCTCGGTATTCTCCCTGACTATCACGAAATCTATGTTGGGTTTTAGGCTCTGCACTCCAGGCATGCTCTTTGCTGGCCTGACATCTGCGTAGAGCCCGAACTTCTTGCGGATCTTGACGGCTGCGCTCACTTCTGATCCCGCGCCTTCTGGGGTAGTCATCGGCCCTTTGAGAACGCAGTCTGATTCCTCAAGCAGCTTCATGGTCTTTGGCGGCATGTTGGTCCCATACCTCTCAAGGCAGTTCAATCCGCCATCGCCATTAGTCGTCTTTATGCGTATCCCAAACCTGCTCTGCACAGAGTCAAGCACCTGCAGTGCAGCCTGCATCACTTCGGGTCCAGTGCCATCCCCGGGCAATACAGCAACCTTCCAGATGCGCGCCATGACTATGCCATCATCTTCTTTATCACGTAATTTAGTATGCCTCCGGTCCTATAATACTCTATGTCAAGCGCAGTGTCAAGCCTGCTTATCACATCTGCAGATGATACCTCTCCAGAAGAGTCCGTAAACTCTATCCTTACGGCTTCTCTGGGCCTCATGTTCTCTGGCACGATTACATTTATCGGTTTGGTGTAGTCGATCTTAAGGGACTCTGCGCTATCCCCCTGCATGAACTGCAATGGCAGTATGCCCATGCCTACAAGGTTGCTCCGGTGTATCCTCTCGAAGCTCCCTGCTATAACTGCCCTGACTCCGAGCAGCATGGGCCCCTTGGCCGCCCAGTCCCTGGAGCTTCCAGACCCATACTCTGCGCCTGCAAGCACCACGAGCGGCGTGCCTTGCTTTGCGTACTTCATCGCAGCATCGTAGATCGTCATCTGCTCGCCATCAGGGTAATATATGGTGAAGCCCCCTTCCTTGCTGTCCATCATCAGGTTCCTTATCCTGTTGTTGGCGAATGTCCCTCTCATCATCACTTCGTGATTGCCTCTTCTCGTACCGTATGTATTGAAGTCCTTCTGCTGCACTCCATGTTCAAGCAGGTACTTGCCTGCAGGGCTATCCTTGCCTATGGCGCCAGCAGGCGATAGATGATCAGTGGATACCGAGTCTCCGAACACTGCCAGCACCATCGCATTGGTTATGCCACTGGTACTGCGTACAGCCTTCGGCTTGAATCCGCCGAAGAATGGGGGCAGGCGTATGTAGGTGCTATTCGCATCCCATTCGTACATCACTCCCGTAGGGACCGGAAGCCCGTTCCAGTACGGGTTCACGCCGCTTATTCCGCTGCCGTACTCATTCTCGAATATCTCCATGCTTACACTTGACTTTATGGCCTTATTGATCTCATCCGATGTGGGCCAGATGTCCCTGAGATATATGTCCTTGCCCCCAGTTCCCTTGCCCAGAGGCTCCGTTGTCAGGTCCTTTCTTACAGTGCCTGCTATTGCGAATGCTATGAGCAGGGGTGGAGACATGAGGTAGTTAGCCCTGACATCCCTGTGTATCCTTGCCGCATAGTTCCTGTTCCCAGAAAGAACCGCTGCAACTGCAATATCGTTGGCATTTATGGCATCGCTCTGCTTGTCTATCAGCGGCCCGCTGTTGCCAATGCACGTTATACACCCATAGCCGACCAGTCCGTATCCGAGCTTTGCAAGGGGGTCTATGAGCCCCGCCTTCTCAAGATACTTCATGACTACGCGTGATCCTGGTCCAAGGCTTGTTTTGACCTTTCGTGTATCCACCATAAGCCCCTTCTCGAGGGCCTTTTTGGCAAGTATGCCTGCACCTATCATCACTGACGGATTGCTTGTGTTAGTGCAGCTGGTTATGGATGATATTACTACATCTCCATCTGACAGGTCTGTCTCATAACCGTCATCGTATACAAGGTGCACCTTCTTTGCCTGCTTGTGCCTGGGCGCTGCCTTAACTGCCTTATCATCTGTATGCGCGCTCTCGGAAGACCATCGCGTCGCGTCTACGCTGCTGATTGGGTCTGCCAGGACGCCCTGCCCAAGGAAAGAGTCGGCGAAGTTACTGCCTATATCCCCAAGCGGTATCTCCTGCTTGGGCTGGCTCGGGCCAGATACGCACGGCGTTATGCTGCCAAGGTCAACTTCGAGTATGTCACTGTATGCGACTTTTGAATAGTCAATGCCAAGCATCTCCTGGCTCCTGTAATACTGCTCTACGAGCTCCACATGCTCCTTGCTTCTTCCAGTTGCAGTGAGATAGTCAAGGGTCTGCGTGTCAACAGGGAATATCGCCACTGTTGCTCCATATTCGGGGCACATGTTGGACAGAGTCGCCCTGTCAGGCAGCGAGAGCCTTCCCACTCCGTCCCCGAAGAACTCGACGAACATGTTGACAACGCCTTTCTCCCTGAGCTTCCTCGTGAGCGTTAGCGCAAAATCCGTTGCAGTAACTCCTTCAGCAAGACTGCCGCTAAGGCGCACTCCAAGCACCCTTGGTGTAACTATCGATACTGCCTGGCCCAGCATAGCAGCCTCGGCTTCTATGCCGCCTACCCCAAAACCAACCACACCAAGCCCGTTTATCATGGTGGTGTGCGAGTCTGTGCCCACAAGAGTGTCAGGATATGCTACTAGCTTCCCATCTGATTCATCTGTGGTAGCTACGCTAGCAAGATACTCGAGATTTATCTGGTGGCATATTCCTGCGGACGGGGGGAACACCCTGAACTTATCAAATGAGCCGCTGGCCCACTTGAGCAGCGAGTATCTCTCCTTGTTGCGCTTCATCTCCATCTGCTGGTTCTCTTGCAGGGCTCCCGGCGCGGCGAATACATCAACCTGCACTGAGTGGTCTATTATCAGATCTACGGGCACTGTTGGCTGCACAGTCTCGGGATCCTTCCCTGCAGACTTGATATAGTCCCTTATGGCTGCTATGTCCACAACTGCAGGAACTCCTGTAAAGTCCTGCATCAGTATCCTTGCCACCTTGAATGGCACGTCCCTATCCGCTGGCGCCTTCGCATTCCATCCTGCCAGGGCCTCCACGTCTGAGCGAGTAATCTCCTTCCCGTCAAGGTTCCTGACCAGTGACTCAAGCAATATGCGTATAGAGAACGGAAGCCTGTCTATTGCATATCCCTGCAGCCTGAGCTTTGGCAGCGAAAAGTAGCTGATGGTCTTTTCTCCCAGAGCCTTGAAGCTGGATGTGAGCGATGATCTAAATGCTTCGTCCTTGCTATCCAATCAAATACCTTTTATCTCTTGTCAATAGGTACGTATTGCAGGTCTATTGCACCTGTGTAGTACTCCAGCGGCCTGAAGAGCCTGTTGTTCTCCCAGTACTCCATCATATGGGCGCACCACCCTGCCGTCCTGCTGGCTGCGAATATGGGCGTGAATATCTCTGCAGGTATGCCTGCTGCCCTGTACACCGGGCCTGCGAAGAAGTCCACATTCGGCCATATGCCGTGGCTCTGCCCAAGCTTGTCTATCATCAGCTTCTCGGCTCTTAGCGCTATGCCTGTAAGCCTCTTAACCTCCTCAGAAGAACTGTCCTGCATCTGCAGCAGGTATGTTTTTATCACCTTTGCCCTAGGATCATAGGCTTTGTATACCCTGTGACCAAAGCCCATTATCTTCTTCTTGCCGGCCAGGGCCTCTGTTATGTAAACTTCCGTGTTATCAGGGTCCCCTATCTCGTTCATCATATGCAGCGCGGCCTCATCCGCGCCGCCGTGCAGCGGCCCCTTCAGCACTGCTATCCCTGCTGTCACTGCAGAGTATATGTCTGCAAGCGTTGAGCCTGCGACCATGGTGCCGAACGTAGATGCATTGGAGCTGTGCTCAGCGTGTATTATGAACATGTCCCTCATTATGTCCAGCTGCTGGGGGGTCGGCTTTTTGCCGTTTAGCATATACAGGAAGTTCTCGGAGTGGCTCATCGAGTTGTCAGGCGCTACATACTCGCCCCCTGCGGCTATTCTACCTATAGTTGCGACAATGCTTGCAGTCCTGGATATTATCCTTAAGCTCTTACGCATGTTGGCCTCATTTGAGGAATCTGCAACTTCAGGGTCGTACGCAGAGAGCATTGACACCGCAGTCCTGACAGTGTCCATGGGATGCGCCTTGCCGTTCATGTGTTTTATGGTAGATACTACTCCTTCTGGAAGGTTCCTGCTCTCTGCAAGTACTTTCTTTGTTTCTGCAAGCTCCTGCGCCTTTGGCAGCCTGCCATGCAGCAGCAGGTGAACCACTTCCTCGTAGTCAGAGTTCTTGCACAGTGAATCTATAGAATATCCTCTATAGTATAACCCGCCTGCCTGCCCGTCAACCCTGCATATAGAGCTTTCCGCTATGTATACTCCTTCAAGACCGCTGCTTATCTGTGGCTTTGCGTCTGCCATCCCAATCATCAATGCTTATACCTCCAATAAAACTTAATAATTTTTGCAACTTCAGCAGGAATCTGGGATTAAAGGCCGTTTATGCGCATAAACGCCATGCCGAGGCTATTCTAAAATAGGTTTCTAGTGCACACACCATAGATTGCATGAACAGAAAAGTCAGTGTTATCGGGGCTGGAAGGGTCGGTTCCACCACTGCGCATCTTATTGCGCTCAAGGGTCTCGCCGATGTGGTAATAGTAAACAGGACTGAGGGGGTGGCAAAAGGCATAGCTCTTGACCTGCTGGAGGCAATGCCTGTAGAAGGCAAAGATGCCAAGATATCTGCAGGATCCGACTACAGCCTGATGAAGGACAGTGACGTAGTAGTTATGACTGCGGGAGCGCAGAGGAAGGCAGGGATGTCCAGGGACGATCTATTGAAGGTCAACGCATCGATAATCACAGATGCTGGCAACGCAATAAAACAGTACGCCCCAAACAGCGTGGTCATAGTAGTGACAAATCCTCTGGACGCTATGGCATACCTCATGCACAAAGTCACCGGACTGGGCCGCAATAGGGTTATAGGCATGGCCGGGGCGCTAGACTCATCAAGGTTCAACGCATTCCTGTCAATGGAGGCCGGATGCAGCGTTAATGAGATAAATTCAATGGTGCTCGGCAGCCATGGCGACTCGATGGTGGCTGTGCTGTCAGCAACCACGGTGAAAGGTGCGCCAGTGGCAAAGGCCATTGCTCCAGAGAGGCTCGCTGCCATAGTGAGCAGGACGCGCGACGCAGGCGCAGAGATAATAAAGCTCGAGCAGTCTAGCGCTTTTTAT